>OMVX01000102.1 GCA_900314605.1 uncultured Methanobrevibacter sp.
TTTGAAATTTTTCCAATTATCTAATTTTTTTAATAATTCATGTTTTAAATTTTCAAAAAATCTTTTTTCTGTTTTAATTTTCTTTGTTTTCATAAATGATGGTAATGGGTAGGATAATTGGTCATTTAGTTTGTTTCTTTTGAAATTGTCTTTTGGGAAAATAAAAGGAATAATTTTGTATTTGCTAATTCCTAATTGGTAGTTTTTATAACTGTAATATCCTTTATCGAATATTAAAGTGTCTCCTTTTTGAATTATACGTCTTTTCTGAAGATTTTTCATAATTTCTTCAAAAAGTTTTGCATCATGGGGAGCTCCAGAATGGATTAAAATAGAAACAGGATTCATATTATCGAAATCAATAACAACAGTCGCTTTAAATCCAATATAAAATCCTTTAGAAGATGAATAACTCCATTTTAAATTCAATGAATCGAGATGTTCTTTAGTCTTTTTATTTCTATGGAAATTAATATCTAAGTCCACTGGTGTTGCATCAACAATAAAAGTCTTTTTTCCTCTTCTTCTAACATAATTTCTTGAATTTAAAATACGATTTAATGCTTTAACCAATTTTTCAGAGTCTTGTTGTGAAAAATTTTTGTAAACTTGATCAGCGTTTAAAACCTCTGAAATATTAAAGTATTTACGAAGTTTTTCTTTAGATTCTAGCTCATTTAATATAAATTGAATGTCTAATCCAAAGAACATGCTGATAAATATGATTTTAAATGTAAATATTTGTTTGTTAATGTTTTTAAAACCATAGGAAGCTAAAATTTCAGAAGATTCTCTGCAATCCATAATTTTAAATATTTCTTTCAACAAACTATAATTCGGGTCTTTAATCAAAAAATTTCAGGCCCCTAAATATATTATAGCATTAATTCCATTTATGAGAAATTTATATGAATATGCAGGGAAGAATGATAAAAAAAAATCATTGACAAATATTTTACATTATACTGAGGAAGGGGACTCAATGACTTTAGATTCATTGGAGGAGAATTATAATGATTGGAATGTTTCCATCCCTAATATTTCTGAAAAGATTTATAAATTGATATATGATGAAGCAGATAAAATTTTAAACAATAGTAAAGAGGAAGTTAATATAGTTAATAAACTTATTTTATCAATGGCAATAAGATTAAAATCTGAAAAAAAGATGATTAAAAAATTAGGGGATAATTTTAATGAGGAAGAGATTAATGGTAATCAAACAAGGGAGTTATTTGAAAAATATGTTAAACTCTTTTCTAACGATAAGGAATCAATAGATATTTATGAGAGAGTAGTTATGATGACTCCTGAAAACATTCATGTTAACTCTTTTATGTATGAACCACTATTAGATATGGATGATCATCATTTAAAAAAGTTATATAGTGATGTTTTAGAGTTATAGTTAAATTTTGTAATATTTATTAAATTAATAAATACATTATGGATATGTTTAGTAAAAATAAGATAAATTATATGGAATTTTATTAAAAAAAATCATGTTTCTAAGTTTTAAATGCAAACGTCAGCTTTCTGAGGAAAAAATATGAAGTATGCCATCAACAATTGAAAACAGTGAAAATTTATTTGATTTAAATAAAGATGATGAAGTTAAAAAGAATTACAATATTTAATTTTTCTTAAAAATGAATTTAATCTTCAATTTATGAAATAATTAAAAAATTAATCTCTGAGAATATAATATTTCTTTATCAGTTAAAAGTTAAAGGAATGGAAAAAACAAGTCATATAATGAAATATATTTCAAAAAATACTCCACTCAAAAAAAAAAAAAAATGAAATTTTAAGCAACATGGGATAATTTAAAACAAATTTTACATAATGAATTAATTGGATGACAACAGATAAAAGGATTTTGAAAAGAATAAATTTTTTGAAAATGCCTATTAAAAAATTGTATATTAAATTTATATAATTTAAAAGTCAAATTTTTATTTAATAAATGGGTTGGGTTTTATGTATGTCAATTGAAAGTGAAGCTACATTAGAAGATAAATTAATGAGTAAATTAGTTGATGAAGGTTATGAGA
>OMVX01000098.1 GCA_900314605.1 uncultured Methanobrevibacter sp.
ATTATTTAAAAAATAATTTAAATAATAATACACTTTAATTAATATATTTTATTATTATTTAAAATATAATTAATCTAAAATATGAATTATCGTTTTTATAATTAATTAAATTTCATATTATAAACTATAAGTAAATCATTTAAATTAATTCATTTATCCAAATAAGTTTCCATAGGTTTTTTTCTTTCCGTCTTTTTCATTAGGTTTAAGAGCAGGTTGTGGAGGTTTTGGATTTTCTTTTGGTTTTTCTGGTGCAGCAGGTTTGACCTCTTTCTTTTCAGCAGGCTTTTTTGCATCTTCGTTGCTTTTTTGTTGAGGTGCAATATCACTATCACTTATATTAATTTGCATTACAGTCATAAGATCAGGATCTCTTCTTAATATCTTTTGGGCATTTCTCATAACTTTTATCATATCATTTAATTCCTTTCTTCTTTCAGCTACACTTTCAGGTTCACTTAATAAATCAGTCATTTCTCTAGCATTATATAATTTGTTATATAATTTAAGTTGCATATTTTCTTCAATTTCTTTTACTAAATAATTACCCATTATTTTAGGAATACTATCTCTTAAATTTCTTACAATTAATTTAAAGTAGGCTTCAATTCTTGTTCATATTATTATTATTATTCATATTTCCTTGCTGCTTATTATTACCATCATTTTGACCTTGATTTCCACCTTGGGCTTGACGGGCTTGTTTTGGAATAAATGTAGTGAAATTATTTAAATAGTCATAATCATTAGTAAATAAATAGTTAATTTCCATATCGACTACACTATCTATTAAATATTTGGTTTTGTCTCTTTCTTCGATTAAATAATTACTGACTAAATCGGACATATCATTTATTGCCTGAGGGAATCTTGTAAATGTCTTTTCTAATATTTTTCCTGATAAGTAATCTAAATATTGGAAAACTTCTTGGAAACATTCTTCGATAGGATCTTTTAATTTTTCTAATTGTGGTCTTAATAAATAAATAAAAGCATCTACACTTGGAAATCCAGGAATTGAATCTCCTTCATGTATAGTCAAAGCATAGTTGATATTTTCATCAGTATATCCAGCTGTAGCTTTATAATCTTTAGTAAATTCTTCCAATAATTTTTTGTATAATATTTTAATTTTGTACCCTCCTTCTCCTTCTAAGAAATTTATTCTTTTATTATTATATTTTCCTTGTAAGACTTTTCTAAATATATCACAATATTCATTAATCATATTCCATAATAAACTCATTTTACCTGCATCATCAGTAGGCATAGGTTGTCCTAAACTTGATAATTCTTCTTCAGCAGTTTTTAATCTTTCATTAATGGCCTTAACGATTTTGGGTAAATTTTCTCTAATAATTTTGAAATATATTTTGGTTAATTTATTAATAAGTACCTCAGTACCTAAATGTCCAGCAGGTAAATTTTTATAAGCAGGATGAGATTTAAAGAATTCTTTTTCTTTTCTTTGAGTTTCAGCCATAGATGTTTTATTTATCAAATCCTGTTTGGATCTATTTTTAACACCAACATATCCTAATTTTAAAGGAATTTCTTCATTTAATAAAGCTTTTCTTGCATCAGTACCATGATCCATAATATCTAATTTAGTCAAAACACCAATTGTTCTTGAACCAGTAGTATCAATTTCTTTGGCAAGCATAAGACCATCTGAAGTAGCAATATCACTATTGGCAGCAATAACACATAATATTATAGTCAAAGGATCACTAGCATATCTTCTACACATAGTCTTAGTAACTTCTTCTATGTTTTTGGGTTGACCAGCTATAGGTACTCTTGTTACCCCGGGTAAATCGACTAAAGTAAGATCTGGACATGTTTGTGAATAAACATTTAATACTATAGGTTTATCTAAAATATTTTTATCTTTTCCGCATACTTCATCAGTCAAAGCTTCGATTGTTTCTCTTACTTTAATAAAATCTGTAAATTTTTGACCTTTTCTTTCTTCAAATACAGCCCATGGTTCACCTGAATTTATATGACATAAACGAAGTTCTAATGGTCTACGGGTAACTACACCATCTCCTCTTGGTAAAAAGTCTAAACCTACAATTGATTCTAAAACTGAGGACTTTCCTGAACTTTGGGTTCCGAGAGAACATATACGAGGTAATTTGATGTATTCATTTACACCACAATCACGAAGCTGATCGATTAAATTTATTAATTTACGTAATTTTTTGAATAAAACATTATCTTTTTCGTCTCCTGTATCTTTGCTCATATTTGTTTGTAATATATAATTTATTTTTTTTAATTTATTTAATTTAATTTATTAATAATGGATTATATATTTATTTAATTAATTATTATTTAAATTATATATTTATTTTTATTTT
>OMVX01000046.1 GCA_900314605.1 uncultured Methanobrevibacter sp.
GAAAATACATCCAATAAAATCGAAAATTATTACAGACAAACCAATCCAGAAAAAATAAAGAAATTATTTAAAACTAAAAATGGAATTCTAACATTTCTATACTTCCAAATGCAAAACTGGACACAAAAACATATAAAAATAAAATAAGCCTATAAAATTTTACAACCTCAAAAAAAAGAAAAAAAATAAAAGCTAATTAAACTATTCTTTTAATAGATGTGACAAATATTGCAAATATTGAAAGAACTAAAAGTCCAATAGGAAAAGCTGTTTTATATGCAGAAGTAGCTACAGTATGTGATGCCACTTTATGAGTATTTACATTATTATTTGTGTCAGAAGAATGATGTTTGTCTTCTACATTAATTTCTTCCTCTTCATAAATCTCATCTGGTGTAGTAATATGAGTATCACTTTTTAAAAAAGCTTTGGTTACTTTTTCACCTGTTGTTGTTGCTTGTGTAACTATGCTTAATACAAGATTTTGTCCAGGTTTTAAGTCCCCAATAGTCCAAATACCAGTTTTAGGAATAAAAATACCTTTATTCACATTATATTTAATAAATTTTAAACCATCTGCTAATTTTATATATACTTTTACATTTTTAGCTATATTTGGCCCTTATTTTTTGCCTCAAAAATCCAAGTTACATATTCTCCTAATTTAATATTTTCTTTAGAAGCATCATTATCTAACTCTAATCGTGTAGGTTTATTAGTATTATATTTTTTTGAAGTTTCTAAAGAAATATATTTTCGGTTTGAAACATCTTTTTCTAAATCAGATTTATCCTTATTTTTATTTGTTCTAACTAAATGTTTATTAATATTAGATTTAGTTTTTTGAATAGTAACATACCCATTATTATCATTTTGAGATTTAACTGAATGGTCATCAAGTCCTACATTACTTGCTCTAACAGTTGTTAATGATAAAACAAATACTAATAGTAGGATAAATAATAACATTCTCTTAATTTTTTCACCTCCATTAAATATAATTAAGACATTACTAATTAAATATACAATTTAATTTATAATTTACTAAAATTGTTAAATATCTAATTGAATTATATATAAAATAATATAATTTTTGTATTTTAACTTTAAAAAAACCTTAAGATTAATTCGATGATTTTATAATAAATCAAATAAGTATTTTTTTCTAATAATAGTTATTGATTAATTTATAAGATTTTAAGGTTCAAATTTTTTTGATAATATTTAACAAATTGACTAACTTTTATAGTTATTATGGTAAAAAAATACTCATTTATAAATTTCAATCAAAATATAATAATTCTTTTTATATGAAAAAAATTAAAATATAATTAATTATAATATTAAAATAAAAAATTAAATTATTTATTAATATGAAGGGATTAAATGGCTAGTATAAAAGATATATTAATTGATATGAAAAACATGTCAGAGTTAATGGTAGATTTAGCCTATTCTGCTGTTCTTTTTAATAGTAAAGACGCCGCGGAAGAAGTGCTAAAACTTGAAAATAGAGTTAATAGTTTAAATTATGAAATTAAAACACAATCGCTATTAGCTGCAAGATCAAAAGATGATGCTGAAAGATTAACTGCATTACTTGAAATTGCAGAAGCTGCTGAATCTATAGCAAATGCAGCGGAAGATTTAGCTGATATAGTTATTAAAGGCATAAAACCACATCCAGTATTCAAACGTGTAATGGAAGAATCTGATGAAATGATTACTGGTGTTAAAGTTAAATCCTCAAGTGAATTATGTAATAAAAGTTTAGGAGAATTACTCCTTGATAATCGTACAGGTATGAGAGTTATAGCTATTAGAAGATATGATTCTTGGATTTATGGCCCAAATAAACATACTGTCTTATTAGAAGACGATGTTTTACTTGCAAAAGGAACAGAAACTGGTTCTGAGATTTTAATTCAAATTGCAGATGGTGAATTATCATTTGACGATTTATCAGATATTGTTGATGAAATCGATGATAATTAATTATTTATAAGAATTTTTGCCTTTGCTTATTTGAATTAATAGATGTTTAATGAAATTTATTTTTTAAAATATAAAAAAGAATATTAAGTAGATACTATGAGTAAATTAAGTGAAGTTCAAAAATTACCTCATATTATTAATTTAAATAGGTCAACAATAAATCAGAGTTTAATAGCACTTTTAATATGTGCTATAGGTGATTTATGTGCAGGAATAATTTTAGGAAATATGACCTTTTTTATTAAAACATATCCAGGGATTCTTATTTTAATTCCTGGTGCTATTGGAATGAGAGGTAATATATTCGGTTCTTTCGCATCAAGAATTAGTACTAATCTGCATATTGGTACTTTAGAGCCTGAATTTAAAAGATCTGATATTTTAAATATTAATCTTGCATCTTCATTTATTTTAACAATGGTATTATCCTTATATTTAGCTATTTTTGCTAAAATTATTAGTATGATTTTTGGATTGGAAAGTATTAGTTTAATGGACTTTATTCTTATTTCTTTAGTTGCAGGAATTATTTCTAGTTTAATAATGTTAACATTAACTGTTTTTATATCTATTAAAAGTTATAAAGGAGGATGGGACCCGGATAATATTACAACCCCCCTTGTAGCAGCATTTGGTGATTTACTTACACTCCCCTGCATTATTGCATCTCTTTTAATATTAGAATTAATGAATTTAAACTTATTTATAAAGAATATTATATTTGTTATATTAATTATTTCTGTAATTATATTATTTATTTACGGATTATATACTAATAAATATGTTAAAACTATTTTAAAACAATCTACACCTACTTTAATATTATGTTCTTTTTTAGGAATTTTTGCAGGTACAGTTCTTGATAGTTTTGCAAGTATCCTTTTAAATAATCCAACTATACTTACTTTAGTACCATTATTCTCAGGTGAAAGTGGAAATCTTGTAAGTATATTAGGTGCTAGATTATCATCAGCCCTTCATGCAGGTTTAATCGAAGCAGAATTTAAATTTAATGAAGCGGTACGTAATAATTTTATAATAATTATACTACTATGTTTAATTGTTTATCCATTTATTGCAATTCTAGCAGATATAACTTCATTGCTTTTAAATATTGAAGCATTTAGTATTTTACATTTAATTTTAATAAGTCTTATTTCAGGACTTGTATTAATACCTATAATGATAATAATAGTATTTGTTATTGGAATATATTCTTTTAAAAAGGGACTTGACCCGGATAATGTAATTATACCAATATCAACAAGTCTTACAGATGCATTATCTAATTCTCTTTTAATATTGTTTTCAACTATAATACTTAGTTTTATGGTCTAATACCATGTTTTAAAAATAATATAAGCATCCTGACTATTAAAATAGTCATATTTTAAATATTTAACATCAGTATTTTTAGGTACTGCTACTACTTTTACATCAAAATCTTTATTTTTTAAAATATGAAGGATAAATATTGAACTATTATTTAGAGATAAAAATTGAATATTATTATTTATCTTAACACGAGTATTAGATGATTTTAAATTAGTAGAATAAATTCCATTACTTAATTTATAATCAATATTATTGTTAGATAAAATATAATAGTCATACTGGTTCAAATCATAATAAACATTAAAAGAATGACAAATCCAATTATCTCCATGATTTTCATGACAAATATTGGAATATGTATTATTACTACTTAAATTTAATATTGTATATTTACTTAAATAATCTATTTTCACAGTTCGATTAACAACTGCAATATTTGATATGTCTAAACTAGGAGTATCACCCATAATAATGTTTTCTAGATTATTATTTAAGGGAGAGATAATAAGTTGACTTTTCAATTGCCCATTTAAAATATTGTTGTTTATAAGATTATCATAATTTTGACTAAGAGCAATTATTTTACTAAATGATAAAACCTGCAAGTAATTTTCTTCATCTAAATTTAAACCTGGAGTATATGAGTTTTGATAGTTAATCTTATCCCAATTAGAAGGATTTCCTTCAGTTTTAATTAAAATATCTAAAACATCCGAAGTAAGAATTTCCTGTTTATTAAAATCAATATTATCTGTGATTTTATCTGTAGAAATACTTATCATATTAAATATAATGTTAAATATAACTATTAAGATTAATATTGTTATTAAAAGTTCTATAGAAAAAATACCTGCCTTTTTCTCTTTAATTATATTAAATTTCATATAACTCACTAAAACCATATTTATTTTTATGGCCATTATCTAAAAATATAAAATTATTAACATTACTTGAATTATTTAAACAAATCAAATTACTGCAATAAGGATTATCAGAAAAAATTACATGATCTATTGAGGTAATAGAACTATTAATCTCATCATATTCCCCCGGAACAATAAAAGTTTCAAGGCCATAATGAGAACAAGTTCCATGACCTTCCATTCTACATAAATAACAACTTCCATCACTACTTTCATGATAGTATCCGTTTAAAATACAATTTTGACATAAATTATTATGACCGTGACAGTTATAAGGTTCATAAGGACATTTTTTTATAAAAAGCGGAGATTTTCCATTGATATAAGGATTAGTATTAATAATTCCATTAATTTTTCGATCTAAATAATCTTTAAGACCGTGATTATATTTTATTTTATCATTTTCCACTTGGATGCCTTTACATTTTAAAAAAGGAAGTGGATCATATAAGCCAATAACTGATATTTTACATATATCCTCAGTAGAATATGAAATATCATCTTTTGTAAATGTTAATTTAGTTTTAACATTAATATAAAAAGGATTATCATCACTAAAAACTTCTAAAACTTCTGAATTTATGATAATATTATAATCATTATAATATTTTCGATTTTCATCAGCTAACCTTTGATTTATTTGATTTTTTAGTTGAATCCGTGAATTTGATAATGGCTGTTTATTTTCTATAATATTTTTACTGGTTTGATTTATTATATCTAAAGATAAAACTTTAATATTAGCCCTATAATCTTCTACAATATATTCAAAATTATCGCTAGTTAATTTAGAGACTTTATTCTCATTATTATAATTTGAAGTTTGTAAAACTAAAATTCCAACTAAAATAAAACTAAAGATTAAAATAATTGTTATAGAGCTAATAATATTTCCTTCATTTTCAAGAAAAAACCTTTTAAAATTAAATTTCATGAATATTAATAATATAATAAAATAATAGTAGATTCCTATTAAATTTTAAAATTAATCTAATATTTAAAGATAATATTGCCATTAAAGTTGTTTTCATAATAGTAATTATTTTTAATTTTAAAAAAATCATTAAATTAAATAAATTAAGAATTTTAATGAAATAAATATCATTTTAAAATAACTGAAAAAAATTAAAAAAAAGATAATAAAAAAATTCAACATAAAAAAAATACTTATTTATATTTTAAAAAATAAAATAAATATAATTCATATTAAATATTTTATTAAATATATTCATGGAGGAATTTTATGTCTGATACAGTAAGAGTATGGCGTCATATTCAACAAAGATATAACTTAATCGGGTCAAAATGTACTACCTGTGGTAAAGTTTTTTTCCCTAATAGAATAATATGTCCTGATTGTAGGAGAAAAGGGCATATTGAAAGTATTAAATTTTCAGGTAAAGGTAAAATACATACTTATTCCATTATAAGATCACCATCTGATGATTTTAAGACTATTGCTCCTTATGCTGTAGCTATTGTTGAATTAGATGAAGGTGCTAAATTAACTGCACAACTTGTAGATTGTGATGTTGACGATATAGAAATTGGTGATCCTGTAGAAATGGTCTTTAGAAAAATTTCTGAAGATGGTCCTGATGGTGTTATTTCATATGGATTTAAATTTAAAATAGTTAAATAATTTTATTTAGCTATTTAAACAATTTTTATATTTATACATTTAATTGAATTTTCTTATTTTAATTTATTTTAATAATTTTTGATTATTCTAATTTTTTATTCTGTTATTCCACTTAGTGTTTCGATTTCAAATAAATTTTTTTAAGATTACTTTTTTATAATTTATAAGATTAAATTTTTAATTTAAGATTTTTATTAATATTTTTAAAGCCTATTTTTTAAATTTTTAAATATATAAAAATTTATTTAATTTAAAAACATAATATGTTTATGGACTCTAATAATAAATCTATTTCATCATTATCTGAAAAAAGCTTGATTGAGCGTATAATAAAATTATCTGAATCCAAAAACTCAACACTTAAAGATGAATATTTCAATTTAATCGGTGATGATTGTTCTGTTATATTATTTGAAGATAAATATTTAATCACCACATCTGACATGTTAATTCAAAAACATCATTTTCCAAATGAAATGTCCTTTTATAATATGGGTTTTAAAGCGGTTACTGCTAATGTAAGTGATTTAGCATCAATGGGAGCTAAAACTTTAGGAATTTTAATTAGTATTGGATTGTATAAGGATTTAAAACTCAATGAATTTGATGAAATTTTTAAAGGCATACTTGCTGGATGTGACTTTTACAATATTCCACTTCTTGGTGGTGATACTAATGATGCAGATGAAATTATTATTACAGGTACAGCTATTGGATATACTGATAAGAAACCTATGATGAAATATGGTTTTAATCCAGGAGACCTTATTTGTCTTACAGGTAAGGTAGGTTTTGCAGCTTTAGGTTTTGAACTGTTAAAAAGAGAGGAATATGCTAACAATCAAAGTAAGCAAAATAATGATATTATTGATTATTCAATTAATAAAGCATTAAATCCAATTGCTAAACTTAAAGAGGGTCAAATTTTATTGGATTTGAATGTTAAAGTAGCAACTGATATTACTGATGGACTTGGAAGTGAACTTGCATCATTATTAGAATCAGATAAGAAATATTACCTATCAAATAATCAAATAGATGAAAATTCTTACAGTAAAGGTATTAGAATTTACGAGGAAAAATTAGATATAAGTAGTGATTATTTGGAACTTAGTGATAAATTTGGTCTTGATAAACTTCAAATGCAACTGAATATTGGTGAAGACTTTGAGATTCTCTTTATCATACCATCAAAGATAAAAGAATTTCTCACTAAGCAATTAGACTTTAAAGTAATAGGGGAAATAATAGATAAAAATACACTTGAAATAGTACTCTCAAATGGTGATTTGGAAAACTTATCTACAAATGGTTATGACCATTTTAAATGCTAATTATTAGTTTGATTAAATTTACATTACCCAATATAGGTAAATTTTAAATATAGCTAAAATTTTAAATCTAAACTAATAAATTATTTATTTAATTTTTATAATAATATTTTAAAATTTTTAATTTAATTTAATTAGTACAAATTGTATAAATAATTAAAATTTTAAAATAGAATAGATTTTTAATGATTTTTTTATAAAAAACCCCCTTTTTTAATATTAATTTATTTTTAGATAATATTAAATTAATGAATATTTGTTATAAATTTTTTTCATGAAAATTATAATTTAATATAAGTAAAAATTTTAAATATTTATTTATTTATTTAAAAAAATTATAAAATTTACACTTGAAATGGTAGACTTATGTATTATAAATTTTATATTAAAATCTTTTAGTGGGGAGAAAATGCTTTATGAATCAATATTATATGAAAATCTAGCAAATAACAGGGTTCAATGTAATATATGTAATCATAATTGTATTATTGATAATGATTCCTATGGATTATGTGGAACTCGTTTAAATAATGAAGGTACTTTATATTCTATAACTTATGGTCAGGTTTCATCACTTAATACAGACCCTGTTGAGAAAAAACCATTTTATCATTTTCACCCTAATAGTTTAGCATATTCAGTAGGTGGTTTTGGATGTAATATGAGCTGTTTAGCCTGTCAGAACTATACCATATCACAGATACAATCTAAAAACATGGCATCAAATAATATACTTCCAGAAACCATTGTGGAAAATGCACTTAAATCCAAATCTTTATCAATTGCTTATACTTATAATGAACCTACTATGTTTTTAGAATATGTTTTAGATACTGCTAAATTTGCATCAAAAAATAAACTTCAAAATCTCTACATAAGTAATGGTTATATGACTAATGTTGCACTTGACTATTTACTCAAATATATTGATGGATTTAATATTGACTTAAAATTTTCATCAAATAAATTATATCAAGAGTATTCAGATGCTTCACTAGATGAGATTTTAGATAATCTAATAAAGATTTATGAAAGTAAGGCACATCTTGAAATAACAAATCTATTAATCAATAATTTAAATGATAGTGAAAGTATGATAAGAGACTTTATCAATTTGATAAAAGATAATTTAGGTCCTGATGTCCCAATACACTTTTCAAGGGCCTTCCCATATTATAAAATGGATAATATTAGTCCAACTAATCCTGAAAGTTTAATAAATGCATATAATATAGCAAAAGACATGGGTCTTCAAAATGTATATTTAGGAAATATGCAGTTTAATCAGAATTCATATTGCCCAGACTGTGGTGAAATTTTAATTAAAAGAACCGGATATTTTACAAGTGATTTAGGTAAAATAGTGAATAGTGAATGTTCTAATTGTGGATGTAAATTAAATTTTAGAATTTGAATATAATAAACAATAAATAATTAATTTCTGTTTTTATATAAAAAAATAGTAAAAATAAAAATAAAAAGAGTAAATTATTTAAAATTCAGTGAAACTTACTCTATCGAATTTTTCAGGGTGTTTTAAATCTTTTGTTGCATCAACAGCTATTTTACATGTAGTACCATCAGGCAGTGCTTTTGGATCTAATGATGAACCTCTTGCACCACTTACAACCATTAAATCTTCATCCCCTTTAACTCTTGTAGCTATTGCATATTCAACATCTTCAGCGTCAAATAAGTCAATATCTTCATCGACTACAACACAATGTTTGAGAGAAGGGTGTGCAGATAAAGCAGCCATAAGTACATTTTTACCGTCACCTTGTGTTTGTTTTACTATTTGAACAACGGCATGTAACCAGCAACAACCACCTTCAGTTAATGCAACATTTTGAACAGTAGGAACTGTATTTTTAACATGCTCATATATTCTAGGTTCTTGTGGAAGACCTTGTAAAAGTTTATGTTCAAATCCAGCTGGTATAATAGCATGATAATAAGCGTCTTTTTTTAAGTGCATTTTACTTAATTTAATAACAGGTTCATCTCTAATTACATCATAGGTATCTGTTAAATCTACAAATGGACCTTCTTTAGATCTTTCACCAGCAATTATTTTACCTTCAAGAATAATATCTGCTTTAGGAACTTTTAAATCAGATAAATCACAGTTTAAAAGAGGTAGTTCTCCATTTTTAAAAGCATTCGCAACTTCCATTTCATCTGCATCAATAGGTATAGAACATGTACTAGCAAGTAAAATTGCAGGGTCCATTCCAATACAGATTGTAATATCTAGGTCTTTATTTAATTCTTCCGCTTTATGGAAATATGTATAAAGGTTTCTTGGAACAAGTCTAATACCAAGTGTAGTACTGTCTTTAACAATCATTCGATGAATAGATCCATTTTGAACTCCAGTTTCAGGGTCCCTTGCAAATACTACACCAGCAGTAATATACTTACCTCCATCTTTTTTATAATGTTTTAAAATAGGAAGTTGGTTTAAATCAGCATCACTAGTTTCATAATCATCTAAATTTTCATAATTTTCAACTTTTTTAGGATTTTCAGTTGCTGCGATGATATTTTGAAGAATTTCATCTTTTTTACAATTAATGGATTTAGCAATTTTATCTCTCGTATTACATATTCCAGATATTACAGGAATTTTATGATCTTTAACATTTGTAAACAAAACTGTATCTTTTGGATATTTTTTTAGTATCTCTATAATTTCATATTCACAATTAACTTCATCGTTAATTTCAATTAAGTCTTTATAATTATTTAATTCCATAGAAATCACTTTATTATTTTAGATTTTAAAAAAATTTTATTAGAAATAAGCTGGTTTATATTTTATTTCTTTAAGATGAGTTTCGATATTTTTATCTGTAATTGCTAAAATTTCAGCTGCTAATATTACAGAATTACGTCCATTATTTATTCCTACTGTAGCAACAGGTGCACCAGTTGGCATACTTACCATTGAAAGTAGGGAATCACTACCTTCTAATTCATTATTACAAGGTACACCAATAACAACTTTTTCGTTATATCCAGCAATTGAACCGGTTACCTGTGAAGATAAACCATTTATTCCAATGAATAACTTAGAATTTTCCATTTTAATCATATGCTCTTTAAACTTTTTTGGTTCACGAATAGGGCTTAAAACTGATAAATCATAAGATATTTTCATTCTTTCAAGTATTGAAAAAGTTTTCTTAGCAATAATCATGTCAGAATGACTACCTAGTATTAATGCAATATCTGGAGATTCTTCTGGAGCTAATGGTTCAACATTAAAATCTTTATTTTCATTGTTTTCAATTTCATCGAAATCATATTTTAAGAAATCTTTTTCAATATATTCCCCATTAAGCTTATTTAAAATTTCTTTTTCACTATTATAAACTTTATTTTTATATGAAACCCGAAGATTATGGATTTTTTCCCTCATATCCTTATCATAAGTCCCTATAATTTGTGCTGCAAGGATAGCTGCATTATCTCCCCTGTCAATTCCAACTGTTGCAACAGGTGCTGGAAAAGGCATTTGTATACATGAATATAATGCATCTAAACCATCTAATTTTGATTCCACAGGTACTCCAATAACAGGTCTATGTGTAAATGAAGCAATAACTCCAGGTAAATGAGCAGCCATACCTGCTATTGCAATAAATACTTCAATTCCTCTTTTAGTACCTTCAATTACATCATATTTAACTTTTTGATGAGTTCTATGGGCAGATGATATTTTAAAGTCATATGGTATTTTTAACTCTTCTAATTTATCTATACATTTTTCTGCAATTTTTATATCAGAACCACTGCCTAATATTATCATTACCTTTGGTGTCATCATATCACCTATTAAAATAAAATTTTAATATTACTTATATTGTTATATTTAATTATTATTTATTCATTTAATAAATTTAATTATTTGACTATTTAATTAGATAAGGATATAAAAATAAAATTAGCTCATTTTGCTTTTCATTCTCTTAGTACATGGTATGAATAAATGTATTAACTTGTTTAGATGGGGTTTTCCCATCATATAGTTCAATATCATATCCATATACAAATTCAGTACAGAGAAGGTAGAATAATAATTTTAGAAAATTTTAAATCTAAACATTTGAATATTTCTAGGAGAAATGTTTATCAAGCACTATTAAGGGTGGAAAAATTGGTCCACAATTTTTTTCCTTCAATATGATGTTTTTAATAATAGATATTTTAAATTAATTTTGTTTACTGATAAAATTATTGATCGGTACATATTTAAGTAATTTAAAATTATTTAAATATTAAAATCTAAATAAAAAAAATTAAAACTAAATTAGATTGAATAGAAATTCAACTGTAAAAAAATAAACCAAATAATCTTATAAAATGTTACAGGCACTTATTTTTTAAAAATTTTTATAATTTTTTGAATTTGTCTTGTTAGATATCGTAATGGTTTTGTAATTTTCCAACTATTAGAATTCTTTAATTGTTTATTTTGATTTTTTAATTTTTTAATTTTATTTTCTAATTCTTTTGGATATTTTTCTTCATTGATAATTTTATTTTGACTATTAGGTTTTGAGTTATATAGATTATTTTTTGCAAATGATTTTATAATCTCAATTGAAATGTCATTTGGGAGGGGATTGTGGGGCTTTTCTAATTCTTCACTATAAAAAATTATATTCAATCCATTAAATTCTTTTTGATCATAATATCCTTGTATAAGAGGTATTGATTGATTATTAATATCTGGACTAGATTTGACATTAACATAATATGTAATATTTGGAGAATAATTTTCCCTTTTAGACAATTCAATTAAACTTAACCTATATCCATATTTCTTCATTATTTCTTCTCTACTAAGACCCTCAAATGTAGGTGCTACTGAATCAATAGCTTTATTTAATAAACTTCTGTAGTAATTTAATAATAAGAATTGTAAATTATTTACTAATACTTTAGAATTTTTTATTAATGTTGCAAGACAAAGAGAGATGAATCCTCCTCCTGATGAACCAAAAAACAAAATATTATCTTCAATAACATTTTGATTTTTAGCTAATTTTCTTATTATTTTTGATAATGTTTCTAGATACCATTGGTTTTTAACACCAATCATCATCCAAGCGTTATATCATCAGTTCTAAATATCATAGGGTCAGCTGTTGCAATAAAAGATTCATTAAAATATTTATACCAACTCCATCTAGCAAAATAAGGAGGTTTTAAAATTTTCCTTTAGAAGATATTCTATTAAATGCCCCTGGATTCATACATATAAAATTTTTGTTATCATGTGCAAATCTAATAATTAAATAGAATAATGCATTATCATTAATGATTTCAAGTCCGAATAGTTGATTTTGTGGAAATTCATATGTTTCAATTTCATCTATTTTTAATGAAATTATATTATCAACTAATTTACCCATAGTTTTTCTTGCATTAGAAATAATTTCATCAGTCAATGAAGTTATCGTTACCCATAAAAACACCATTTTTATAATATTCTAAAATAAATATATAAAATTATATATATTCCTAGAGAATTTTGATTTTAATTAGATTTTCAGAAAAAAAATGTAACTTTATAAATTAGCACAATCTCAAATTAAACCTTTCAATATTGTAGATATTATAGTAAAAAATTTAATACTTAATTCAGTAAATCTTTTAATATTTGTCAGAATATCCCTGAAAAAGCTTTTTTAAGTTCTTCATGCTTGAATACATACTATTAAATTAATAATTGTATTGTTATATTATAAATAGTTTAGGGATTTAATCATAAATTTAAATATTTACAAACTTTTCAATATATAAAATTTATTATAGGCCATAAATGAGATTGTCATCGAGATTTTAAGAAAAAAGAAATATTAAATTAATAGAAATCAGAAAAAACATCATTATACAATCGAAAAATATATATAATTTAGTCCCATATATTGTATATTGCATTATGTTTTGTATAAATAACTCGCTTATTATTAAATTTCAATCTTTGTAATAAAAAAATATATAATCAATTTACTTACTCAAAAAAAAGTAAACATAAAAAAATATATGTTTTTGAAAAATAACTGTGACATTAAATAAGAAGTTGAATATATATAATTAAAAAAAACATTTGTATTAAGATTTGAGTGGAGAAAAAATTATGGTAAAAGTTTCTGTAATAATGCCCGTGTACAATGCTGAAAATTTCCTCCGTGAATCAATTAATGATATTTTAAATCAAACTTTAAAGGATTTAGAACTAATTTGTGTAGATGATGGTTCAACGGATAAATCACTAGAAATACTTAATAATATTGCAAAAGAGGATTCACGTGTACAGGTTTATCACCAGAAAAATAAAGGTGGGGGAGCTGCAAGGAATGTAGCATTGACTTATGCAACAGGTAAATACTTATATTGTATGGATGCAGACGATTCAATCAAAAAAAATGCACTAAAAGAACTTTATCAGATAGCTGAAGATAAACAACTTGATTTTGTAATGTTTAGGGCAACCAATTATAATGTTGATACAGGAGAATATCAATATATTAAATATTTCATAATGGATGAAGTAGCTGAAAAAGTTGGAGAAAACATATTCAGCTATAGAGATTTGGGAGATTTGATATTTAAAACATCTTCAACTCCTTGGTGTAAATTTTATAATCTAGATTTTGTTAAAAAAACAGGTGCTCAGTTTGCCGAAGGCCTAATATTTCATGATAATATATTCTGGTGGGATATTCTTTTAAATAGTGAAAGAATTTACTTTTATAAAGAATATTTATACATTAGAAAAAACCATTCTAAATCATCTACAGGTGCTGGAGATAAACGTTATATTGATGCAATAACAATATCAGATTTGATTTGGGATATATTCACCAAAC
Source organism: uncultured Methanobrevibacter sp. (assembly GCA_900314605.1). Lineage (GTDB taxonomy): Archaea > Methanobacteriota > Methanobacteria > Methanobacteriales > Methanobacteriaceae > Methanarmilla. Next base: position 14,111 of record OMVX01000046.1, read on the forward strand.
ACGGACTTTTCGACAATTATAAAACAGGTTTAGGAGTAAGAAAATTTGATCAAATATATCATTGGTATCAAAAAATTCAACCTCAATATAAAGAATTGTATTTTGAAGCTATGAAAGAAAATTATCAAAAAATATTCGATGATAAAGAATTTTATGACTATATTATAGATGATTTGACTAGAAAAAGTAGAGAAATATTTTTAACTACAGTATCTTCAACAAACCATAAAGAGTTTGAGTTAAAAATGGAAAATAATCAACTTAAGAAAAAAGTCAAAAAATACAGGAGGATCAATAAAGAGATGCAGAATTCAACTAGTTGGAAAATTACAAAACCACTTAGACAAATTAAAAAAACATTTAAAAGATCATGAATATAATAATAATTTAAATTTTGAAAAAATTAAAAATTACACTAAATAGTGCATTTAAATAATATAATAATACACATCAAAATTAAAGATTAAAATTAGTGAGTTTATGGCTAATATAGTAAAAAAAAGAATTTTTTATATGGATGAACTAAGAGCACTTGCTATTTTAGGAGTAATTTTAATGCATACAACATCTACCTACAGGCCATTTATTTATAATAATTTAAAACTTGGTATACCAGGAATTCTAAATGCCCTAGGTTGTATTGGTATTCCTATATTTTTTATGCTTAGTGGTGCTTTATTGCTAAATCGGAATTACACAATATCTGAATTTTTCAAAAAGAGGTATACAAGAATTTTACTTCCTTTTATATTTTATATAGTGATTACATTAATACTTGAATATTTTGTTTTAGGTTCAAATACTAAACAATTAATCAAAATATTTTTTGGAGATGAAAGATATACTTGGTTTGTCTGGGTAATTATGGGAATATATCTATTTTTACCTGTTGTAAATTCATTCATTAAGGAATATGGTTTTAGAGGAGCTGAATATTTCATAGGAATATGGTTGATTACAATAATATTAAATACATTTGGATATTATCCATTTCACAGATTTGAATTATCTTATTTCGCTCAATTCATTGGTTATTGTGTATTAGGATATTATTTGGCAAATAAAGAATTTAAAATAACACAAAAAAGAATAACTCTATTAATAGTCATAAGTATTGTATCATGGATCTTTTATTATATGATGACCAAGTATAATATGATAGCTAATAGTTCCTATTTATGTTTACCTATTGTTATTACAAGTATTGGTGTTTTTTTATTATTTAAAGCAATTTCCAGTTACAGTGAGAATAATTCAAAATCATCAATTAGTAAAATCCACAAAAAAATTGAAATGGGTGTAATCGGGAAAATTATTCTTTCAATCAGTATCTGCAGTTATGGAATGTATTTCTTAAACTCTTTATTAATAAAATTCTATAAACTTTTAGACATTCATTCACTTAAGATGTTGCCCGTTTTATTTATAGGTATTGTATTCTTATCATGGATAATTGTATTCCTGCTTGATAAGATTCCATTCTTGAAAAAATTTGCTGGTACATGATTGAAAATACCAACAATTTTTTAAATATTTATTTTTTTTAATTTTTTGAATATATTTCTATAGATACTACTTATTTTTCTGGTTTAATTGTAAATATTTAACTAAATAATTGGGGCTGTAAAAAATTTAACTGATAAAAATTTATTATAATCCCGAAACATTATTTTCCATCCACTTCAGATTATTTGATTTTATTTGTCTTTTAGCTC
>OMVX01000082.1 GCA_900314605.1 uncultured Methanobrevibacter sp.
TTATTTAATAAATGGGTTGGGTTTTATGTATGTCAATTGAAAGTGAAGCTACATTAGAAGATAAATTAATGAGTAAATTAGTTGATGAAGGTTATGAGAAAATTACAATTGTAAATGAAAAGGATTTAATTAATAACTTAAAGGTTCAACTAGAAAAATTTAATAAAACAACATTTACTGATGAAGAGTTTAATAAAATATTATTATATCTTGAAGGAGGATCTGTTTTTGATAAGGCAAAAAAATTAAGAGATAAATTTCCTCTTGAGAGAAAAGAAGGGACTAAATATGTTTCTTTCTTTAATAGTGAAGAATGGTGTAAAAACATCTTTCAAGTAACACATCAAATAACCATAAAAGGAAAATTCACTAACCGTTATGATGTTACAATACTTATTAATGGAATGCCTCTTGCACAAATCGAACTTAAAAGAAGAGGAGTTGAACTTAAAAGTGCATTTAACCAAATAAACAGATATCAAGCACATTCATTCCATGGTTTATTTAATTATGTACAAATATTCATCATATCTAATGGAGTAAACACAAAATATTATGCTAATAATAAAAAACTAAGTTTCAAATATACATTCTTCTGGAAAGATGAAGTAAATAGAAATATTACTAACCTAAATGAATTTACAGAAGTATTTTTAGAAAAATGCCATTTATCTAAAATGATTGCAAGATATGTGGTTTTAAATGAATCAACCCGTTCATTAATGGTTTTAAGAGCCTACCAATATTATGCGGTTGAAAGAATATTAGATCATGCTCTTGAAGCAAAACAGAATGGATATGTTTGGCATACTACAGGTTCTGGTAAAACATTAACCTCCTTTAAAACTGCACAACTTTTAACCCAAGAAAATTCAATTGATAAAGTAATATTTGTAGTAGATAGAAAGGATCTTGATTATCAAACAACAAAAGAATTTAATAGTTTCTGTGATAATGCTGTTGATGGAACTGATAATACTTTTATCCTTATAAAACAATTAACCGGTCCAAATAAACTTATTATTACAACAATCCAAAAACTGGATAGGGCTGTTAAAAAACATGGTAAACGACTTAAATCTGTTAAAGATAAACATCTAGTTTTAATGTTTGATGAATGTCATCGTTCACAATTTGGGGATATGCATAAAAGAATTACAGATTACTTTACAAATATACAATATTATGGTTTTACAGGAACTCCTATTTTTGCTGTAAATGCTAATAACAAACGTACAACAAAGGATATTTTTGGAAAACGTCTACATAGTTACATTATTAAAGATGCAATCCATGATGATAATGTTTTAGGATTTTTAGTTGAATATGTTGGAAGATTTAAAAATAAAACCCAATATGATATTGAAGTAGAAGCTATAAATACAAGAGAAGTTATGGAATCTGAAGACCGTATAGGAAAAATAGTTGATTATATCATTGCCCATCATGACCAAAAAACATTTGATAGAGAATTCACATCAATTTTAGCTGTTAGTTCAATTGAGGTTTTACATAAATATTATAAAATCTTTAAAGAAAAAGATCATGATTTAAAAATAGCTACCATATACAGTTACACTGAAAATCAGGAACATGAAGAAAATAAATTACCAAGAGATAAATTAGATGAATATATTGGTGATTATAATAAAATGTTTAAAACAAACTACTCTTCAGACACATTTGGAGAATATTATGTTGATGTTTCAAAAAGATCAAAAGATAAACAAATAGACATATTACTTGTAGTTAATATGTTCCTTACAGGATTTGACAACAAATACCTGAATACATTATATGTAGATAAGAATTTAGCATATCATAACCTAATTCAAGCATTCAGTAGAACCAATAGAGTCCTTAATGATAAAAAGAAACAGGGAAATATTATTTGTTTTAGAAATCTAAAACAGCAAACGGACGATGCAATAAGACTATATTCTGATGAAACTGCATTAGAAGATGTTCTAATAGGAGAATATGAAGAGTATGTTAAAAAATTCAATAAAGCTTTAGATTATTTATTTAAAATAACACCAACTGTTGATAGTGTTGATGATTTAGAATCTGAAGATGATATTCTAAATTTTGTAAAAACATTTAGAAAATTATTAAGAATAATGAATAGATTAGGTATTTTTAATGAATTTACATTTGATGACTTGGAAATTTCTGAACAAACATTTGAAGACTTTAAAGGTAAATATGTTGATTTAATACCAGATTCTCCTTTAACTCCAACATCAGTTCTAAATGATATTGATTTTGAAATTGATCTTATAAGACGTGATAAAATAAATGTATCATATATTTTAACATTACTTGAAGATTTAGATAGAAATAATCCATCATTTGAAACTGATATAGAATTAATTTTAGATACATTAAGAAAATCACCTGAACTTAAAAGTAAAGTTCAACTTATTGAAGAATTTATTGAAAAAACCATTATTGAAGAGAATAACACTAAAGATGTGAGCGAATCATTTGAAGAGTTTATGGATAATAAAAAAGAAAATGCAATTATAAACTTATCACAAAAAAGAGATTTAGATGAAGATGCTGTAAAAGATCTGATCAGCGGATATGAATTTACAGGTAAATTAAAAAATGAAGGAATACTTAACTCCCTAAAAGGTGAAATGGGATTCTTACAGAGAAAAGCTCTTATTAATGATGTTAGAGGAGAAATTGTTAATTTAGTTGATATGTTTAGTTGGTAATATTAATTACCAACCAATCATACCATTAAAAATAAGATAATTTTTCTCCTTAAAAGTTTAACCTATATATTTTCTATGTGCCCTTTTTACATTACTCTGATTAACCATAGCATACTGCATAGTAGTGTCAATTTGTACATGACCTAATAATTTTTGAACCTGCTCTATTGGCATTCCTTTATCAATAGCATTTGTAGCCATAGTTCTTCTAAATTTATGAGGATGTACCTTTTTTATATTAGAATCATTACCTAATTCACGTATTCTTCTTTCAACACCATTAATACCTAATCTTTCATATGGTTTTTTAAAGGATACAAATAGTGCAGGATTATCATCATCCCTAGTTTCTAAATATTTTAGTAGATGAATTTTAGTTTTCGCATCAAAATAAACAGTTCTTTCACTGTCACCTTTACCTAATACTACACACTCTCTTTCATTAAATAAAACATCATCAATATTTAAGTTAACAAGTTCACCTACACGTATACCAGTTGAGTTTAAAAGTTCAATCATTGACAGGTCCCGTATATTATCACAATTATCCCTTAAAACCTCAAAATTCTCATCACTTAAAACCTCTTTAACGACTTTGCGAGTTTTAATTTTACGAATCCTACGAATAGGATTTTTCAAAATATAATCCTCATCCTCTAACCAACTGAAAAAACTTGAAAGAACCCTACGAACATTATCAACAGTAGTCTTAGAAGCATTAGTACTGTTTTTATAATCAGTTAAATATTTTCTTAAATCATCTGTAGTAATATACTCTATTCTCTTATTAATAGTTTCTAACATCTTCTCAATAGTTGAACGATAATACAAAATAGTCCTCTCAGAACAACCCTCAATATGTTTAGACGCTAAAAAATTAATTAAAAGAGCAGAATTCTCCTTTGATTCTTTAACCGTCATTTCAGTTTCACATTCAACAATATCAAAATCATCAAGAATTTTTCTTAATGTTTCATCTAAAATAAGCAATTGATTTTCATCTAAATACAATTTCATTTTTGAATTTATTTTATTTATAATTCTAGATTTCATATTAAAATTATTAGAATTAAACCAATATTATAATATAAATAATAATTTGTTAAAAAAATAAGATGAAAAATGTTTAGAAAAATTAAAAAATATTAAAAAAATAAAAGAAAAAATAAAAAAAAGATAAATTTTTATAATAAAATTAGTTAAAATTGAAAAAATTGATTTTAGTTATAGAAAAATAATCATCTTGTTCAATTTAGTAAAATAGTATTTGTTTATAAATAGAAACATGGAAATCTTAATTTCTGTGTGAAAATCTGTTGCATTAAATACTTTTTGAACTCTTGATAATTTTGACATTTCTTTTCCAAAATTTTTATTTTCAAGTCTATATTTTTAAATAAAAATCCAATTCTACTTTGCTCATCCAATTTGGGTATATGAACTTTTTCAATGGAATAATCTTTAAAATATATGTGGGGAATTGTTGATCCTGTTTTATATTTATCTAAATTAATTGTTTGAAGCAAATAGAAAATAAAATTTATATCAATACAATATTGTCTTTAGGTAAAAGGTATTGGGAAGTATTAACAATTGAAGAATTTTTTTCATGAAAACTAATATTTCCAACACCAGAACCATCTTTGACAATAGAAATATAGTCACAATCCATTTCATAAAAATCAATTGATTTTAAAAATCCTCCCGCACCATATAAAGGATATTCCCCAATATTCTCATCTAATTGATTAATAGATATGTTAGAAGATTTATTTTGTAATAAATCTTTCAGTTTATAAGTATCCCATAAGTTTTTAAATCCACTAAATCGTAGTTTAGGTACTAACTTTTCTTCAGACATCTTATCAACTCAGTCAAATATAGGTGCTTCGATGCCTAATTCATCACAATATTTCTTAATT
>OMVX01000045.1 GCA_900314605.1 uncultured Methanobrevibacter sp.
ACTTACAGCATTATCATCAGTGACATCTGTTGCTGATACTAGACTTAAACCTAAAAATAAGGTTAAAATCACAGATACAACCAACAAATGTTTAAATGTAATTTTCATCATAATAGATAAACCCTCCATTCTTTTTCTTTATTAAAAAATTGTGTTATGTATATTTTAAATATTTACACAATTACTATTTTTATCATTTCATATATTATAAATTTTATTATAATTCTTTTTTTTGGACTTATTTGTGAATCCCTCTCCATTTTAATGCATCCCCAAAAAAAAGAAAGAATTTTAGTTAAAATATAAAATTGAGTGTGTCAAAAATAATTAGAAAAAAAAGACATTGAATTAAAATGAATATTAAAGTCCATATTTTATTGTAAACTTATTAATGCATCAATATAAATAAAAGAGAGTAAAATAGAGAGAATAATCTTTGAAGACAATTCCAACAGTAACACCTTAATAATATAAGATTACCCTATATAACTTGTGTATCAATAGTAACCTGTTTAAAAAAAAAAGAAGAAAAAAAAGAAGAGTTTCATATTGTAAAACTCTTAAATATATTAAACTGTTTTCATTATTTTACAGTTATTTTCACTTTTTTGGTTACTTTGTTATAGTATTTATTTGCTGGGACAGTAATAACTGCAATATATGAACCTATTTTTCTAAGGTTAGTTATTTTAAATACACCCTGACCTTTGTTATTAGTTTTAACACTATATGTTTTACCATTGACTTTTAATGTTACTTTAGTGTTTTTAAGAGCTTTGTTTTTATTGTCTTTAAAGATTGCAGTGTATTTTTTAGTTTTTATTTTAAATTTAAAATGTGTTGATTTTGCAGTTATTTTTGGTTTAGCTTTTTTAACTATAACTTTAACTGATCCGGTTGAACTTTCATAAATATTGGACCCTGCATATGTGATTTTTGCATTATATGTTTTTGGAACAAGTGTACCAACATTTATTTTAACTTGACCATTAGCATTAGTAGTATACTTTTTAACACTACCTAAGTTTACTGTTAATACTGCATCGTTTATATGTTTACCATTTGAATCTTTTAATGTAATTACCATATATTTACCTACATTATAAGTAGTGCTTACAGGACTTGCACTGATTTCACTATTTAATTTTATAGCAAATGTGGTTTTATTTGACCCTGCTTTGTAATATTCATTTTCTGTTACTTCTACAACAACATTATAAATACCTAGAGTTCCTGGTGTGAATTTAGCGTCAGGTATTACTTCATCATTTACTTTGATTGTTGCAGTTCCATTACTGTTTGTAGTATAATTTATAGTTATTTCTTTTCCTATTTTTGGATTAATAATAGGTTCAATAACAACAGTTGTATTTCCTAGTGAAATACTAATTGTTGCATTTGATGAATTTACATCTGGATGATCTGTGAGACTTAAAACAGCAGTATATTCACCAGGACTTAAATCTACAATCCATCCTTCACCAGTTAAACCATAAACCGTATAAATTAATGCACTGTCTTTATATATATCAACAGTAGTATTAAAACCATCCAATACCATATTATCTGCTGTTAAATTAAATTCCAATTTTTCTCCTGATTGGTAAGTTGATGTGTAATTTAATACATTTAGGATAGCAGGAATAACAGTTACATTACAAATTGTATCTGAATCTTTATTAAATCTGCATAAAATAGCAGTCCCATTTCCCTGCAAGATGCAGATTGCACCACCATCATAGGTTGCGTTGTTACCTGTAAATGTGGAGTTTATAAAACTACCACTAACACCATGGAGGTTGATTGCACCACCATATACTGCATCGTTACCTGTAAATGTAGAGTTTATAAAACTACCATTCTCGATGAAGACTGCACCACCAACTCCTGCATTGTTATTTGTGAATATGGAGTTTATAAAACTACCATTCTCGATGTAGACTGCACCACCAGCATATATTGCATGGTTACCTGTAAATGTAGAGTTTATAAAACTACCATTCTCGATGTAGACTGCACCACCATATACTGCATCGTTACCTGTAAATGTAGAGTTTATAAAACTACCATTCTCGATGAAGACTGCACCACCATTAGTTGCATTGTTATTTGTGAATGTGGAGTTTATAAAACTACCACTACCAGTATATATGTTGACTGCACCACCATAAACAGCATTGTTACCTGTAAATGTAGAGTTTATAAAACTACCAATACTGTTCTCGATGTGGACTGCACCACCATTCACTGCGTTGTTACCTGTAAATGTAGAGTTTATAAAACTACCAATACTGTTCTCGATGTTGACTGCACCACCCAAACTATTAGGGTATACCCCCTTTGCATAGTTATCATTAAATATAGAGTTTATAAAACTACCATTACCATCTGTGATGTGGATTACCCCACCACTATATGCGTTGTTACCTGTGAATGTGGAGTTTATAAAACTACCATTACCATCTGTGATGTGGATTACCCCACCACTATATGCGATGTTACCTGTGAATGTGGAGTTTATAAAACTACCATTACCAGTATAGATGTTGACTGCACCACCATCATAGGTTGCGTTGTTACCTGTGAATGTGGTGTTTATAAAACTACCACTACCATTAATAATGTAGACTGCACCACCATCATAGGTTGCGTTGTTACCTGTAAATGTGGAGTTTATAAAACTACCACTACCATTAATAATGTAGACTGCACCACCATCATAGGTTGCGTTATTACTTGTGAATGTGGAGTTTATAAAACTACCACTACCATTAATAATGTAGACTGCACCACCATTCACTGCGTTGTTACCTGCAAATGTAGAGTTTATAAAACTACCAATACTGTCCTCGATGTTGACTGCACCACCATAAACAGCATTGTTACCTGTAAATGTAGAGTTAGCAAAACTATAATTACTCTTATCGATGTTGACTGCACCACCACGATATGCGGCGTTACCTGTGAATGTGGAGTTTATAAAACTACCACTACCATTAGTGATGTAGACTACCCCACCATACCCGGCATTGTTACCTGTGAATGTGGAGTTTATAAAACTACCCCTACCATTCTCGATGTTGACTGCACCACCATTAGTTGCATTGTTATCAGTGAATGTAGAGTTTATAAAACTACCACTACCATTAATGATGTAGACGGCACAACCATACGCTGCATTTCCATTTTTAATATTTATGTTTTTTAAAACTAAATTAATTCCACTAATAGTACTTTGTAGGAATCTTATTTTTCCACCTAAATCTATAGTATGACCTTGACCATCAATAGTCAAATCACGACTCACAATAATACCACTGGTAAAACCAGAATCAGTACTAGCATTATAAGTATAATCATTATCTAAAGTTATACTGGAAGAAGAACCACCATTTATTGTCTCATTTAACTCTGCTATAGTACCTCCATTGGAAGCACCACCAGTATTACCATTATTTTCTTCTTTAATATTCTCATCACTATTACTATCATTAGCAGATGTACTTGTAACAGTATTTTTTTACATAATTATTTATATCATTAACATCAATATTACTGTCTGATGTTATACTATGAGTACATATATTTTTTGTACTCAAAGCACTATCATCAGTGATATTTGTTGCTGATACTAGATTTAAACCTAAAAATAAGGTTAAAATCACAGATACAACCAACAAATGTTTCAATGTCAGTTTCATCATATAGATAAATCCTCCATTATATTTTAAAATTAAAAAATTGGTTATATATATTTAAATATTTAACACAATTGCTACTTTTATTATAATTATTTATAAAATTTTAGGGGCCTGAAATTTTGGCAATTTCAAAAACTTGTGTGATAAAGTTTATTTCCATTATTTTACCTTAGAAAAATTAAGGTTTAATAAGTTCAAACATACACATAAAGCTTTTGTTTTAATATTACAGAAATAATATATAAGTTTAACTTAATATATCAATTATCAGTTTTTAATTTAAAAATAAATAATTATTTGACTATAAATTTTTGTGATGTATAATTTCTAAAAATTCAAATCACACAAGTTTTTGAAAGTGCCGAAATTTTCCAAATAAAATTCGGGCTTAACTCCCTTATTTTTTATATTTATTATATTAATTTATGATTGTTTGTAATAATACAATTTAATTTTCATTAATTTTAATAAAAAGAGTCTTTATATCGTTAAATTTAAATAGTGTGTGTTACATATATTAATTTAGTGATTCGAATGAAACATAGATTAAATTTAGATATTAAAGACCCGAATTATACTTTGTTGAAAGAGATATTTAAAATTATGGATTGTAGAGAATCTTCTGAAATTTTAGCTTCTTGCGGTTTTAAAAACATTAACAAACAAGTATTTAGATTTAAAATCATATTTATCAGTATGTTCTTTGGATTTGACATTCCATTTATCTTAAATGAGCTAGAATCTAAAGAAAAATTTAGCAGATTCTTTAATATTTAAGAAGTTTTAATTGTTGATCAAGTTTATAAAAATTTTTCACAACAAGACTCTGAAGAATTGGTTAAAGCATTAAATCGTATTTTAAATTCAAGAAATTATGTTAGAAGAAGAGAAAAAAAGCTTTTTATTGTTGATGCAACACCTGTGGACTTAGATATTAATTTCCATAGAAATAAAAAGACTAAAGATCATCTAGTATCATTGAATTTAAAATGGAGTTATCTATATTCTAAAGGATTTTATATTGGATTAAAGCAACTGTTATAGTGGATTTCGATAGTATGAATCCTGTTTCTATTTTAATCCATTCTGAAGCTCAAATGATACAAAACTTTTTGATGAAATTATGAAAAATCTTCAGAAAAGACGTATTATTCAAAAAGGATACACCTCAATTTTTGATAAAGGTCATTACAGCTATAAAAACTACCAATTAGAAATTAGCAAATACAAATCATCCCTTTTATTTTTCCAAAAGACAATTTCAAAAGAAACAAACTAAATGACCAATTATCCTACCGATTACCATCATTTATGAAAATAAAGAAAATTAAAACAGAGAAAACATTTTTTGAGAATTTAAAAGAGGCTTTATTAAAAAAATTAGATAATTGGAAAAATTTTAAACCAATTAGAGGAAAGAAAGAAGATTTTTTTAAATTACTCAAACAAGGACTTAATTTAAAAGAAATTCATAAATATACTCCAAAATACTGTTGAAAAAACAGCATATTTAAATTTATTTTTAAGATCCTTAATCATATCATTAGGATTTAACTCAAAAACAGCCATACAACAATTATCAGAGAACTGAAAAATTCATACCCCTATAAAATTTTATTCATTTTTTGGGATTATTTGTGAATCCCTCTCCATTTTAATGCATCACAAAAAAAAAGAATTTATTTTAAATATAGATTGAGTGTGTCAAAAATAGTTAGAAAAAAAGACATTGAATTAAAATGAATATTTAAGTAATATGTTATTGTAAATTATTAATGCCTTCATTAAAAAAAGAGAATACAGTGGAAGACAATTCCAAACAGTAGCACCCCCAAAATAATTAGGTTACCCTATATAGCTCGTCTGTATCAATATTAACAATTTTAAAAAAAGAAGAAAAAGAAGAGTTTTAGTAAACTCTTAATTATTAAACTATTTTTTATTGTTTTACAGTTATTTTCACATTTTTACTTACTTTATTGTAATAAGTGTTAGCTGGGACAGTAATAACTGCAGTATATGAACCTTTTTTCTTTAGGTTTTTTACTTTTAATGTAACTTTAGTGTTTTTTATAGCTTGGTTTTTATTGTTTTTGAAATTTGCAGTGTATTTTATGGTTTTGGCTTTAAGTTTATATTTTGCTGATTTTACTGTTATTTTTGGTGTAGCTTTTATAACTGTAACTTTTACTGATCCGGTAGTCCCCTCAATACTATCTGAACCTGTATATGCAATTTTTGCATTATATGTTTTAGGTGTCAATGAAGCTATATGGATTTTAACTTGACCCTTGGCATCAGTTTTATAGTTTTTTAAAGTAGTTAAGTTTGCTGTTAATATTGCATCCTTAATAGGTTTATTGCATCTTATAATGTAAGTACCAGATATTTACCTATATTATAAGTAGCGCTTACAGGACTTGCAGTAATTTTACTTGCTAATTTTTCTACTGTGAATGTTGTTTGGTTTGTTGCTACTGTAAAGTAATCGTTTTCTCCACTTCAACAGTAACATACTTAATTCTATGAAAGACCTTTTGATGCTAAAAGTGAAATAAAAGAGCTAAAAGCACATTTAAAAAAATATGAAGATGAAATAAAACATTTAAAAGAAGAGATTGAAAAAAAATAATCTTAATTTTTAAAAAATGAAGTTAATGACAGTTAAATCAAATGATTGATACTTACAAATGAATTTTTTCTGATTTTTGGAGAATACTTGTGATAATACTATTCTTTGATGAATCCAATTTATAATTTTTTTTTATTTTCCAATTTTTTCTATTATATTCAATTAACAAATTTTATATACAACCCTAATTATAATAATATATGCTAATTTAATTTATTTCTTTAAACTCTTATTTTACGAAACATAGAGGATAATTTGAATATATTCTTATAAAATATTGATTTTTGAAAATGTTAAATTACAACTAATGAACATTTAATTTTAATGGAAAATTATAGAAATTTCACTATTTAAAAAATTTAGTGATTTATATGATATTACTTTTGAAACTTATTTTTAAAAATAATTGGAAAAAAATAGGAATAATTACGATTTTATCATTTATACTTGTACAATGTCAAATATTTGTTATTGGAAATGCTTCAATCATATTAATTTTAGTTAAAAATAATGCTCTTGATGAGTTTGTGCCTATGCTTTATAGGATAGGTATTGTTATTATCATAGCCTCCCTTATTTCGTTGATTATTTCATATATTTCCGTTTCAATTGCTTCTAATTCAGCATATCAGATTAAAAAAGAGCTTTTTAATATTTTAATGGAAGCTAATAATTTCGATGATTTTAATAAAGTTAACTTTTCAGGATTAATGAGTAGGACAATTAGAGGTGTTGAAACTATACAATCTTTTGTTTTAATTTTGCTTAGAAGAGTTTTGATACTGATTATGGCTTCAATTGTGGTTGTATTTGAGTTATATAATCTAGATCCTAGTTTTGCCATTACCTTTTTAATATTTTTGATTGTCATGACTTTAATATTTTTATATAAATTAAACAGTCTTGCCAATATTTATTTTAAAGTTAAAAGAATTAACGGTAAAATAAATAAATCATTTAGAGAAAAAATACTTACTTTAAAACTAATTAAGATATTTTCAAATAAAAATGATTCAAATAATATTTTTAAAAAAATTATTGATGAGTCTTATGATAAAGGACATAGATTCCAATATAAATTAAATTATATATATTCTTTTATGATGTTCATCCATATTTTTATTCTTTTTTTGGTCCTATTATGTTTAACAGCATTTCACATTGATAAAAGTGATGGTCTTAATATATTTATAATGTTGTTATATCTTGTATTTTGGGCCAATAAAATTGATTCAATTTTACCTCTTGTTTCTATATATTCCTTAGCCTACACATCTGCAACACGTATTGAAGAAGTATTATATTTAAAAGATAAATACCATTATTTTTCTAATCCTCAAAAAGAAAATGAATTTGAGGGAATAGAATTTAATAATATTTCTCTATCTATTTCCAATAGAAAAATATTATCCAATATTTCTATAAAAATTCCTAAAAATTCAAAAACTTTAATTGTTGGTCCAATAGCCTCAGGTAAAACAACTTTAATATATTCATTAATGGGTTTTCATAAAATAGATTCTGGAAAAATACTAATAGATGGTGTTAATATTAATTCAACAAATTTAAATGGAAAAATTAGTTTTACTCCAGAAAAATCATATTTACTTAAGAAGAGTATTTTTGAAAATATTAAATTAAGTGATGATTCCATTAGCTTAGATGATGTTCGCAAAATATGTAATGATGTTTTATTTGAAAAAGAATTATCATTTGAAGTGAATGAATACGGAAATAATTTAACAAATGAATCAAAACAAAAATTAGCTATTGTCCGCGCATTAGCTCATGATAGTGATTATTATATCTTTGATAATTCATTTTCATATATAAAATTAGATACAAAACATATTATTAAAGAAAATATTAAAAAAAGGCTAGAAAATAAGACTCTTATATTTGTAGGTAATGATTTTGATGAATGTTACCAAATGGATAATATAGTTGTTTTAGATAAGGGCTTTGTTGTTGCTAGTGGAAAGCATGATGATTTAATTAAAACCTGTGAAATTTACAAAAAATTATATAAAGAATATGGAGGTAAGTCAAATGTCTGAATTACGTCCAACAAAATATTTACTTAAAAAGTTACAAGAGTTACTTCTTGAATCTAAAAAACAATTAATTTTAGCAATAGTTCTATTAATATTATCAACTTTCTGTTTAGTTTATGCACCAAAACTTTTAGGTAAGATAGTAAACTCTATTTTATCTGATTTTTTTAATAATAAAACCTCACTTTCTTTTGAAGCTAGCTTAAAGTTAATAATTGAAATCTCTATTCTTTATATATTGGGATATTCTTTTAGAATTCCTATAACTAAAATAATGGCTAGGATAAATGAAAAAACTACTGCAAAACTTAAATTTGCATTATATGATAAATTAAATTATGTATCTCCAACTGTATTTAGTAATGAGTATTCAGGTAATATTTTCAGTAAGTTAAATAATGATGTAGCAAATATAAAATCATTTATAAACAAAACTGTAATACTATTTTTATCTGATATTTTAATGATTGTTCTTGTTCTTGTATCTTCTTTAACTTTAAATATCCAATTATCAATGTTATTTATTTTTATTCTTCCATTTTATATTTTCCTTATGTATAAAAATTATAAAGAAACTATACCTTATTATAAGATACATCAGGATGATTTAAGTGAACAAATGGGGATTATAGGAGATTATTTGCCTAATCGTTTATTGTTAAATGGATTTGATGCTAAAAACTATTCTAAAAAAGACTTTGATATTATAAATAAAAAACAAACTAAGAGTTTTTTTAAATCTCGGTTTTATTCTGATTCAACAAATCCAATAACTTCCCTATTAACTTATATTGTACAAATATTTATGTATGGTTATGGAGGATACTTATTATCCAAAGGAATTATTGATTTGGGAACATTTTCCACGTTTTCTTTGTATGTTCAAATGTTTAAACGCCCATTTCTATCAATAAATGGAACATTTAATTCAATAAAAGTAAGTCTTTCAAGTTTTAATAATATATTAGATATTTTAGAGCATCCAACAGAGATTAATGAAAATCTTCCACTTTTAAATAAAACCCATGTGCAAGGAGAGGTAGAATTTAAAAATATTAGCTATAATAATATTCAAAACTTTAATTTTAAAATAAATTCTGGAGAAATTGTAAATATTTCAGGAGAAAATAGAAATGATTTAATTAATCTTTTACTAGCTTTTGAAAAAATCCCACATGGGGAAATCCTCTTAGATGGCCAAAATATTAATAATTATAATCTTAATTCATATAGAAATATTTATGGTGTTTCTTTTGATGATGATTGGATATTAAATAGTAGTGTTTTTTATAATATTTCATATGGAAGAAAAGATGTAAGTTTAGAAGAGGTAGTTAAAACCTCTAAATATTTAGGTCTTGATGATTTAATTGAAAAATTTCCAGAAAAATATGATACCTTAATATCAGAAGATTTTCAAAATTTTAGTAGAGGAGAAGCTAATTTAATATGTATTGCAAGAGCAATAATATCTGACCCTAAAATATTAATTTTAAATTATCCTAATTCACTATCAATGGACAAGTTAAAAGAGATATGTGAAGGTAGAACCACAATAATTTTAACTACTGAAGAAGGTTTGATTGACTTTGTAGATAAATCCATCAATCTTGACTATTAAAATTTTAAAAAATATTCTAATTTTATAAAATTATAGTTGTTTACCTAATTTTTATTATAAATCATTTATAAATAAGTATATACGGTATTTTAACTTACCCTATACTGAAATTTTACCCCCTCATACTGAAAATGTTTCATCAATAATTTTATCTCTTTTTTCTCTATGTTCATCTGTAACTTCTAATACATAGTCTATTTCCTCACATTTACTTGTTAAATAATATATATTCTTACCATTGTATTTGCCTTCTAATTTCCCTAAATAATCTTTCTCATAAAGACTATTAAGAAACTTTCCAACATCTTTAATATTTTTATATGCCCTATTTCTACTAAATGTACTTTTCAAATCACTAACAGTAAAAAACACATCTTCCTTATGTTGATTTGACCTTCCTCCAAGTTTATAATAAGCCATTAACCTGTCAATATGATTCATTCCATAAGGAATTTCATCAAATGACAATATGTCTTCATTATCCATAAAGTCATTTTCTACAACAGTATTAAAATAAATGTTTAAACCATCTAATATTACTTCTCCATTTTTCTCTTCTTTTATTATTGGTAATTTGTTTTTTAACATTACAATAAAATCATATTCATAAGGTATTAAAGTATTTTTAAGCTTAATATTACTTATAAAATCTTTGCTTGCTTTTCAGATGATATAAATATGTCTTCACCATCTTTTTGTCTAATTTCACAATCATAATAAGTTAAAATACAATAAACTTGGAACAGATAAGATAATTGGTCAAATTCTCGTACTATTCCATCATCTTGTTTTAAAGCAAAATCTACAAATATTTCCCCATAAGGATTTATTAGATTAATCTCATAATCCACAAGGTATAGTAAATATAAATGAAATGTTCTATTTCTTCTATTATTTGTTGTTGTTCTATATTTACCTTTGAAAATAGATTATTAATCATTGCATTTCTAAATTTTAAAACTTCCTCTTTATCTGAATGATTTGGGGTAAATTCTAATGCCCTACTTCCATACTGCCCATCATCATCTTCCCAAAAATCATTTTCAGTTGTTTGGAATACTGCTCCTATTGAGTCTACCTCAAGATTTAATGTAGCAATATCATATTTATTATTTTTTCCTCCTTCTGTTAAGTCCTTACTATGTTTATTCTCTGTAATCAATATTTTTATAATGTCAAATACATTTTCTAATTTTTCAAATGAATTTTTAGCCCCTAAATCTCCAAATAAAACAATCTGTCTATCAAAATAATTCTGACTTTTCTCACTATATCTTAAAAAACTTGCTTCTGTCATACTATTCTTATGAAAAATATATCTTTCAGGTATTAGCTTATTAAAGACTATATCATCTTCAAGACTTTTACCTTCTTCTGAATGTGCAGTTGTTATAAAAAAGAAGCTTTCCTTACCTAACATTATATAAAATCCACCCAAGAATTTTTTTATAATGTTTGTTGTTTCTCCTTTGTAGAATTTCTTAATTATATTATTAAGGTAATGGAATAATCCTTGTTCTTTTATCTTTGAAGCAGTTTCTTTAGCTATTTCTATTTCTTCAGGAGTTAAATAAGGTTTAACCCTATCATATATCTCTGCATCTATATCAAAATTATTATCCTCAAGTATTATGCCATCATCAAAATCAGACTCTGTAAATATTTTCAATCCTTGATTTAATACTTGCTTAAATCCTTGAATAAACATCTCTGCATTATCATCTGAACCTATCTCCTTCATTATTCGTTTAAACTCTCCAATTATAGTATTTTTTCCTTCAGATGATATATCTTCCATTATTGGAAGTACCTTTCTCGTAAAAGCCTTGATAATTTTCCCTTTTTTGTTTAACAGATTATATTCAATTTCAATTTTTGAAATTTTAGTGTTTCTACTAATCCTCAACTTGTAATCCTCATCATTTAATGGAATATAGACTCCATCATTATCATAATGAAGTCCTTCATCTACTAATTTTTCATCAAGTTTATAATATAATGAACCCATATCTTTATTTGAAAGAAGATTTGTTTGATTATCTATATCTGATGATATAGACTCAAACATTTCTTTTGTTTTTGTGTTTCCCAATTAAATCACTTCCTCTATTAATGGAATATATTCCACATTTTCTCCTTTTTCTGTTAATTGATGACTAACTAAAAAAGGTATTTTTAATCCTTCTAATGCATTTAAATCATCTAATGTACATTCAATAGGAGTATATATAGGAAGAACAGTCATATTCTCCTTAAAACATATTAAATTATATAAAAACTTCTCATTCTTATTCTGTTCTGTTAAGCCTAATTCTTTTGGAAAAAGATAAAATTTAGTCCTTGCATCATTTATATAAAAAGAAATTGTTTTATTTATAGTATGCCCATCCACCTCAATTTCCATTATTATTTCCTTTTTTTTCCTTAACAAACATCCATTTTTTATTTTTTTAATTTCTCCCTCTTTAAATTCAGAGTAATCACTTTTTCCTCTTATAAATTCAATAAATCTACTCATTAGAATCACATCCATCATTTAAATATTTCTTAACATCATATTTTTTAATAGATGGTCTTATTTTTAAATCTTTTACTTTAATATTATTCAATTCTTTAAATAATAAGGTTAAACCCATATCAACTAACTCTGACTTTGTAAAATTATCTTTTGTATATTGATTATTCTTTCGACTAAATGTTTTAACTAATTCATAATTTACTTCACTAATTTGTACAGTTATAATATTTTTTTTTAATTTGTTCATTTTTTCATCTCCTGAGGTGCAAATTTTTTTTGCATCCTCACTATACCGTATAAGAACCCCCACACCAAAACCCCAAAAACAACCCTCACAACTAAAAACAAGACAAGAGAGCCAGTTTCCCTATTAATCTAATATATAAGCTTTTCGGTTTTGCGTTAGCGAATAAATGTAAAAAAAGTAAAAAATAATAATTAAAAAAATGAAGATATGATTCATTAAACACAAGTGAAAACCAGTAAAAATAGCTATTTCATATCATATCCTAATGCATTAAAAGAATAAGTTGTTTAAAATCAGTTTCAGAACATAAAAACATAATATAATATATTTTATTGTTTAGTTCTTCATAAATTATAAAAAAAAAAGTAATATATAAAAACTCTATCTAAATCTAAATTAAAATCTAAATCTAAATAATAATTATAGATTAATTAAAAAAGATAAGAAATATTAGCTCAAAATCTTTATAAGTGAATAATTTAATTTTATCTGAAGATATAAAAAAATTTAATTTAATTTAATGAATTATTCTAGTCTCCAATCAACTTCACCTAAACAATTATCTTTTAAAAATTTATTTGCTAGTAGAAAATGATTACAGTTAAAAAATCCTCTCCTTGCAGAAAAAGGACTTGGATGAGAAGTAATTAAAACCAGATGATTAGGATTATTAAGTAGATGCTTTTTTTCCTCAGCCTGCTTACCCCATAACATAAAAACAATAGGTTGGTCCTGTTTATTTAAAATTTTTATTACTTTATCTGTAAATATTTTCCATCCACATTTACTATGAGAATTAGCTTTACCTTCTTCTACAGTTAAAACCGTGTTTAGTAAAAATACCCCTTGTTTAGCCCAGTATTCAAGACACCCTGATTCTGGAATATTATAACCATATTCATTATTGATTTCTTTAAAAATATTTTTAAGTGATCTTGGAATAGTGTGGCCCTGGGGTGTAGAAAATGCTAAACCATGTGCCTGACCCTCTTCATGATAAGGATCTTGGCCTAAAATAACAAGTTTAACACTACTAAGAGGTGTAAATTTAAAAGCATTAAAAATATCCTCATATGGAGGATAAACTGTTTTGGTTTTATATTCTAAATCAATAAAATCCATAATCTTTTTAAAATACTTTTTTTCAAATTCCTCAGATAATACTTCATCCCATTCATTTCCAATCATAAAAATTATTTTATTATCAATAATATTTATAATAATATATCTAAAAAAAAGCTAAAAAATAGAATAGAAATAATTAAAAAAAGAGTTATTTTTATAGACTAAAAGTTAAATTATTATAAAATTAATAAAAAAACATTTAAAGTTAGAAAAAAGAAAGAAATAAGATAAATTAAATCTTACTTAATATATTAATCAAAAACAGAACAAAAAAGTAAAATTATAATTATTTATTATTAGCATCCCATGGTTGGTCTGCCATTAGCTTTTTCATATCAATTGTATCATCGTCAATAAAATCAAGAACTATTTTACCATCTTCTATTGACCATATTACAAAATTATCTTCTTCAATATTTAATTCCTCTCTAAATTTTAATGGAATTGATAATTTAAAGCCATTTTCTATTTTAGTCTTCATAGTCTCACCCATAATATCTTATCTTTAGAAAAATTGATTAATTTGATTTTTTAGAAAAATATTTTATTATATATTATTTTGACATTACTTAAATAAAAAGATTATATTTTAATCCAAATTAGAAAAAATATAAAAAAGGTAAATAGAATTAGTTCTAAAAAATGAAATTCATTTAATAATAGTCTTAAAACTAATTTTAAAAAAAGAGTTCGAAACATCTAAACGATAAATATGTTTAAAAAAAAGAAAAAAAGAATAGAGGAAAATTTCCTCAAAATATTTTTTTAAGTATTGCAATTTTACCTAAAATGGTAGATAATCATATCTCGCCCATATAGTTACAGTATTAGTATCCCAATTATTAATTTTACCAAATGTGTTTTTGGTAGATATACAATCAGCACTATACCATTTATTACCAATTTTTACTTCAGTCCAAACATGTCCAAACCAACCATCTGAAAAATGACAGTAACCATGAACATATCTGATAGTTATACCTACAGACCTACACATTGCAACATAAAGATTAGACTGGTCACAACAGTTTCCAGATCTAACCTTTAATGTTTTTTCTGCACCTTGTTGAGAATTATAATAGAAATCATAAGCTATATTATCTCTAACCCAATTAAACATCTTTTTAGCTTTTGCATATTGGCTTTTTAATCCTTTTGTTAGGCTTTTTGCAAGAGCATCAATAGATGAAGTATCTGATGATGTATCAATACAACAGGAAGTAGGTAATTTTTTATGAATTCCATAATAGGCTAATATTCTACTAAATCCATCAGTCAATGCGTAAAAATTAACTTTACCCACTGCTGTAGATGAATAATTTGGTCCTTGTTTATTTTTGTAAATCCATTTATAAGTACGTTTAGCAGAATCTACATAATCTACTAATTTTAAATATTTCTTTTTAATATTATCTCCCCTGAAAGGATTTTCAGGTTGGGAGAAAACCTCATTTATTACTGAAATTCCACTTAAATCTTTATTATTAATTTTTACAATTGCTAAAGATTCATAGTATAATAATTGAGACATAGTAACAAGTTTTGGACCAATATCAACAGAATATGGAAGATCCCCATTTTGAGCGTAATAATTCTTAACTATCTTTGCAGCTTTAATTATTTGATTAATAGTAAAGTTTTTTACGGGTTTAGATGGTAATTCTGCACGTTTTTTATTAGTAACAGTTATATAATCTGGTAAAACTTTAAAGTTTCTATAATAAGATAAAATAGCACTGAATCCTTCAACTAAATTATTATAATTTAATTTACCTACATTCGTATTAGAGTAATTAGGACCCTGACCATTTTCATAAATCCATTTATAAGTTCTTCTAGCAGAATCAGCATAACGATACTTAGTCAATCTTTTATTTGAAATCTTATCACCCATATCGGGAGATGAAGGTTCACTAAGAGAACCAATCACATTAATACTGGATGTTTTACCACTATATAAATTGCTAATAGCATAAGATCCATAATATAAAAACTGTGCCATATTACATTTTAAAGTACCTACTTTAACAGTTTTAGGAAGCTTTTTATATGTAGTATAATACTTTCTTACTGTTGCTGCAGCATTTAAAATTTGGGATAAAGTAACCTTACTAGAAGATGTAGATACAGAAGATGATTTAACATTCTTAATAGAACTTACATCAAAAAGATTAGAAAGTCCATATCTAAAGAATGCTACACCATTTGCTCCTCCACTAATAGCATTTTGAGCATCAGTTTTAAGAGCACTGGAACTTATTTTAACAGGATTATCATCAGATTGATAAGATTGTAAAGCTAACCAAACTTGGGCTTTACCAGAATTTTTAGCATAATATTGTGCTATAGATTTAATCCATGAAGATGAAGCTCCATAATTACCTTTATATGCCATAGGAACTATAATATCAAGATATTTTCCAAGTTGTGCAGAATTTTGACCATAATAAGCAATAGAATTTGCTTTCTCTGGCATTAAAGCTGCAGAAACAAGAATATACTTATCAACAGCTTTTACTTTTTTAACAAGTTTCTGAACAAAAGAATTAATTGCACTTACACCATTAGAATACTTACTTGCTACAAGAGAACCGCTTCCAGCAAAACGTAAATAATCCAAATGAATACCTGCAACCCCTGCTAATTTTGCATACTTAACTGCCTCATTTATTTTAGAATTAATATATGAAGAAGAAACAGTAGCAGGATTATGCCATTGTCCATCATAGTAAACATGCATCCACATATGAACCTGGATACCATAGGAATTTGCTTTTCTAATAAAAGTTTCAACTTTACTTTTACCATATAACTCATAAGCATAATAGTTTAAGAAAATATTTCCTATATGATAAGATTTAAGTTTAGATAAATCTACATTATTCATATCTCTACCAAATAAATAAACTGCAAATTTATTATTAGATGAACCTGCAGCCATTAAAGGAGTAGAGAGTGAAGTTTTAACTATAGTAGGATTAGATACTTCTAAACTATTGGAACCTATTAAACTTTGAGATTTACTATTACCCTCATCATTAATATTAACTATAGTTCCTTCATCTAAGGAAGTCTTATTAGAATCTTCAACAACAGTTGAACAGCTTAAAGAAGAATCATCAGATTCAACACGCTCCTCAACAGTTGATGTATCTATATTAACATCTTCTTTAATAGTAGTTATCTGAATAGAATTATCATGTGAATTTAAACCATCTGTTCCAACAGAATTACAATCATTTGCTGAAACAGCTGAAATACTAATAACCAATAAGATCAATATAATTAAAGGTAAAATTGCTTTATTTTTCAATAAAATCTTTTCACCTCACAATACTATTTTAAAAATAGTAGATATAATGTAATTTTAAATGATTTTAAAAAATACACATGAAATAAACACTATTTTTATATTCATACTTTTAAACTCCGAATATCTTATGGAATAATTTTCCAATAAAATATCCATAATGGAACTTAAAACGATAAATACTATTTTTAAAATGTAATACATTTTATAATGTATATATTATATAAAACTTTTCAATGAAAAATAAAATTTTTACTATAAAAAATATTAGAAAAAAATCTTGAAAACATACACCTAAATAAAAAAGTATTCATTAATTAAACTATTTCAAACTTGCCTGATTATAATAATAAAAATAGCTAAGTAATATTTTGAAAATTAAACTGTTTTAAATAAGCTAATTAAAATTAATATATTTATTTTAAGACTAAGGGAAAACATTATTATAAAAATTTAAAAATTATATTTATTTAATATTTTAGGTCAATAACTATAATAAAATAATATAATTGCTATTTTAATTCAAAATTAATATATTATAGAAATTTGAGAAAAAACCCACTAATTTTAATAGAATTACTTGAAATTTCATTGCTTAAATAAGTATTAATCGATAGGTGTTTGTCTTAAACCTTATTTTAGTAGAATGTTCTATGTAATACAAATGATTATAAATAGCTATAATGGTCTTCGAATGGTCACAATCCTTATTTTAGTAGAAGGTTCTTTGCAATTAACTACTTCCCTTACGAACAGTTACCTGACGACTTGTCACAATCCTTATTTTAGTAGAAGGTTCTTTGCAATGATTTAGAGGAGCTAAAATTTAATTTATATGGGTTAAAGTCACAATCCTTATTTTAGTAGAAGGTTCTTTGCAATCCAAAAGCACTAATGATATCCACTCATAAGTTAAAGTCACAATCCTTATTTTAGTAGAAGGTTCTTTGCAATGGAGGAATTAGAAAAGAATAAGGAGGATGAGTTGGAGTCACAATCCTTATTTTAGTAGAAGGTTCTTTGCAATACAATTAAGTAAATGAAAAATAACAGGTGATTGTATGGTCACAATCCTTATTTTAGTAGAAGGTTCTTTGCAATGAATGAGTCATTTTAATGTTACTGTAAGTGTTCTTCCGTCACAATCCTTATTTTAGTAGAAGGTTCTTTGCAATACAGTATTGAACCAATTTATAAACTAAATGGACAGAGTCACAATCCTTATTTTAGTAGAAGGTTCTTTGCAATTGGTTTGTAGACAATGTACAAGAAGGTGTAGATAAGTCACAATCCTTATTTTAGTAGAAGGTTCTTTGCAATAGCAGATTTAGAAGATATTAAAGGGAGATATGGTGTCACAATCCTTATTTTAGTAGAAGGTTCTTTGCAATAAACGCAAGAGATTATCTCTGCAAAAGGACTTACAGTCACAATCCTTATTTTAGTAGAAGGTTCTTTGCAATCTGAAAATTCAACAGCTTTTAATCTCGGTTATTTGATTGTCACAATCCTTATTTTAGTAGAAGGTTCTTTGCAATTCGAATTTAGTAAATTCGAACGTTCTTTGTTGTTGTCACAATCCTTATTTTAGTAGAAGGTTCTTTGCAATAGATGAGAAAATACACCTCTCAAATAGAGAGGTAAAGTCACAATCCTTATTTTAGTAGAAGGTTCTTTGCAATATGCGCCAGGAGAGGCTGATGGGTTCGGGAAGAAGTGTCACAATCCTTATTTTAGTAGAAGGTTCTTTGCAATACAAAACTTAGCAAGAAGTGCAAAAATAAATATTAAGTCACAATCCTTATTTTAGTAGAAGGTTCTTTGCAATGCAGAGTGTGCTGAGATAATTTTTACCCCTAAGGGTGTCACAATCCTTATTTTAGTAGAAGGTTCTTTGCAATAGGAGAATATTCCTCCTAAACCGAGAGGCTAAAAAATGTCACAATCCTTATTTTAGTAGAAGGTTCTTTGCAATGTTATTTTTGAGGTTGAGGACAACCTCCTAAATACGTCACAATCCTTATTTTAGTAGAAGGTTCTTTGCAATAGGAGTCTTGGGAGGACTCTATATTAAATACGAATAGGTCACAATCCTTATTTTAGTAGAAGGTTCTTTGCAATAGATGTTAAACTATATAATTTTAACCTTTTTAAAGGTGTCACAATCCTTATTTTAGTAGAAGGTTCTTTGCAATCTTGTGTAAATCGTTCTAACGGTCGTTGCGAGTTCTGTCACAATCCTTATTTTAGTAGAAGGTTCTTTGCAATAATGAAGTATTAAAACATCCTAATCTAGTAGTAAGTCACAATCCTTATTTTAGTAGAAGGTTCTTTGCAATTCAAGACTGAGGGAGTCCAAGACCTCAGCGGCAAGTGGTCACAATCCTTATTTTAGTAGAAGGTTCTTTGCAATTTAAATTATCTATATTTAAAAGAAAGATTATTAAAAAGTCACAATCCTTATTTTAGTAGAAGGTTCTTTGCAATTTTTGAGCCCCGATAGGTAATATTTTCATTCTATAAGGTCACAATCCTTATTTTAGTAGAAGGTTCTTTGCAATTGGATTGGGACTTTACAAACAATGAGATTAATAATTGTCACAATCCTTATTTTAGTAGAAGGTTCTTTGCAATAAAAGGAGAGGGAGGAGCTAAAAGAACAATACCATAGTCACAATCCTTATTTTAGTAGAAGGTTCTTTGCAATAGATGGGGAAAACGCAAAAGACTTTGTCTGTAAACAGTCACAATCCTTATTTTAGTAGAAGGTTCTTTGCAATAAATATATCTATTAATGAAGCGTACGAAAAAAATATAGTCACAATCCTTATTTTAGTAGAAGGTTCTTTGCAATAAAGCAGAAATCAGCAGGATTATGCTTTCAAATAGTCACAATCCTTATTTTAGTAGAAGGTTCTTTGCAATTTTAAACCCATATAGGTTAAAAATATTGCCTATCGGTCACAATCCTTATTTTAGTAGAAGGTTCTTTGCAATCTCTAACTCTGGCTGAAGCTGTCGAGGAGGCTAAGTCACAATCCTTATTTTAGTAGAAGGTTCTTTGCAATATTAAATGCTTTTTCATTAAATATGATTAATTTCGAGTCACAATCCTTATTTTAGTAGAAGGTTCTTTGCAATGGATTGTTATATTACGACCTCTTCGGAGGTTTTGACGTCACAATCCTTATTTTAGTAGAAGGTTCTTTGCAATCTATTAATCGTAATATTGATAATATGGGTCTTTGCCCGTCACAATCCTTATTTTAGTAGAAGGTTCTTTGCAATGGCATTCCATCTCCCTGGAGAAACAGATGGTCCAATCGTCACAATCCTTATTTTAGTAGAAGGTTCTTTGCAATAACAATACTATAAAAATAAAATAAATTTATAATATTGTCACAATCCTTATTTTAGTAGAAGGTTCTTTGCAATAATGGATGAGGGAAAGACACTCTTCTCAGATAGTAGAAGTCACAATCCTTATTTTAGTAGAAGGTTCTTTGCAATAATGAGAGGTCTTTGGTGTGGAAACTAAAAAATACAGTCACAATCCTTATTTTAGTAGAAGGTTCTTTGCAATAAATAAAAATAAAAAAATTCGTAAAAGGTGGGGAGGGTCACAATCCTTATTTTAGTAGAAGGTTCTTTGCAATTCGAGCTTATGAGTCTCTTTACCGGTGAGGTAGAGCTGTCACAATCCTTATTTTAGTAGAAGGTTCTTTGCAATGCGTTCTTCATGACGTGAAAAGCACCAGGAACAAAAGGTCACAATCCTTATTTTAGTAGAAGGTTCTTTGCAATAAGATTATTATGAGGATAAAGATGAATTAGAAGTATATGTCACAATCCTTATTTTAGTAGAAGGTTCTTTGCAATGCCCTATTGAACTCTTTAAAGAGTTCGGTGTCAAATGTCACAATCCTTATTTTAGTAGAAGGTTCTTTGCAATTTTATGAATAACTTATTATTAGATTACGGAACTTATGTGTCACAATCCTTATTTTAGTAGAAGGTTCTTTGCAATATCAATATTTTAAAAGAGGAAGAAGGAAAAATCCGTCACAATCCTTATTTTAGTAGAAGGTTCTTTGCAATAAAAAAGCAGTTGATTTTATTTTACGATATTTTAGAGGGTCACAATCCTTATTTTAGTAGAAGGTTCTTTGCAATTTCTTTTCTCTTATGGGTGTAATTAAAAGTAATTGGGTCACAATCCTTATTTTAGTAGAAGGTTCTTTGCAATAATTGAGAAAGAAAAATATTATAAAAATTTATTTTTTAGTCACAATCCTTATTTTAGTAGAAGGTTCTTTGCAATAAAGAAGACGATACCCATTTATTAAAATATTTATCTAGTCACAATCCTTATTTTAGTAGAAGGTTCTTTGCAATCTAAGAATAAATGAAGTATCTGACTTTGATACTCATTGTCACAATCCTTATTTTAGTAGAAG
>OMVX01000095.1 GCA_900314605.1 uncultured Methanobrevibacter sp.
ACATACATTGGTATGGACTATCAAAATCCAGGAATGAAATTGTTATATTCCAAGATAACAGGAACAACCGTTGCACCTTTAGGACCTGACGGTGATGTGTATGATTTCTATCCATTAATTGAATTCATGCGCAAAGATATCCGAGATGAACTGCCGATCTATACAAAGCTATTTATACTAACATCAGTTGGTGTTTTGATGAATGCACCTAATAGGATTATTAAAGGTAATTTCAGGGCTTAATTTTCTCTAAAATATGCTGGGAGTTGCTCCCAGCTATATATTTTAACTAATAGTTACAATATATAAATGAGGTAATTAAATGAAATTAATACTAGATAATGAAAATTCAAATCCAACAACAATAACTGTTAAAGGAAAAAAAATAACATTATTATTGGTAGAATCTAGTATATTAATTGATTCATCTCAAATTGCAAAGATATTTGATAAAAAAGAAAAGACTGTTGCCACTAAAGTGCAGAAATCCGGATTGGAGAAATACGAAACAGAAAATGTGAAATTACTCAAAAATTATGGATTAATGCATCCTGATGCAGTCAAACCAAGGCCATTTTATGATTTAAGGCAGATGCTTGAAGGGCCGGCATATTATTACTTCAAACAGATTGGGGAAGTTGATTTGATTGAAGTTATTATTCGGGTAGCTATTGGAAAGCACCGTGAGTGGATACATAACAAAAATATTGAAAAATTTAATTGATAATTTTTACATTGGACCTAAAAATATATAACCATTTAATTGGATTATGTAATTAGAGTATTAACAATTCAAACTTCATTATCTCAAGTTAATCTGCAAAAAACCTCTTAAAGTTCTGAAATTTAAAAATTAGTTATGAAAATATAGATTGCATCAAATTTTCAGTTTAACTTATCAATCATTATATAATTATACTAAAATATTATTAATTTAAAAATGAACTTCTTAAAATGGGTTAAATTTAAATTAAATAAATTACTGTTAAGAATATTAAATTTATAATAAGATAAGGGTTAATTTAAATATATTCTATTATTAAAACTTTAAAAATGCAAATTTACAATTTGATTAATTAAAATTGTTGATGTTAAATTATTGTAAGTGTAATTCTTAAAGTATTTTATTTTCACTCTCGAAACTACAATTGCAATATAATTTGAGTAATAATTAATTTGTCAGGTCAATATAACCCTATTTATAATTTACTTAATTTAATTTTGTTAGCAATATTGTTATGAGTTAATAATTTTGATTTGACGATGTAGAAAGCTTTATATTAGTTTAAAATATATTATATATTATGTCACTTGATGAGCTTTATATGAAATTAAAATATAATAAAGAAGATATTCATATTAAAGGTGATAGTTTTAATGGGTTTTCTTCAAGAATGAGTAAAGTCATTGAAAAATTAGATTATGATTCAATTTATTTTTTAAATAATGAACCGATTATTATTTTTAAAGAATTTAATAGTTTAGAAGAAAATCAAGAAGAAATTCAAAAATTATCAAGAGAATTTTGGAATTTAGGTGAAATCCCTATTTTATTTATTAAACTAAATAATCAATATATTTTATATAACGCTCATATTTTTGATAAAGATAAAGATAACATCTGGAAAGAATTTGATATTGATGATGAAGAATCTTTAAATGAATTTGAATATTTAAATTTAGTTAGTAATAAATTTTGGAAAGATAATGAAAAAGATTTTGAGGGCAAATATAAAGTGGACTGTTATCTTCTTTCAAATTTAAACATGGCTAAAAAAATACTATTGGAAAAAAATCTTTCATTTGATACTATAACCAGCGTGATTGGGAGATTAATACTATCACGATATCTTATTGATAGAAATATTTTAAGAAGAGATAATTTCCAAAAAATCTACAATAAGGATTTTGAAGATATTATACGTAATAAAGAGGAATTATACTCCTTTTTTGATTTTGTTAAAGAAAAATTTAATGGAGATATTTTCCAAGTAACTCAAAAGGAACTTAATGAAATTACTGGGGAACACCTTAAAATTTTAAGTTATTTGTTTAAAGGTAATGATTTAGGTAATGGTCAATCAGTTTTATTTGATGTTTATGACTTTTCAATAATTCCAATTGAATTTATAAGTAATATCTATGAAACTTTTTTAAGTACTGAAAATAAAAGGAATAAGGGAATTTATTATACTCCTTTATTCTTAGTTGATTATATTATTGAAAACACTGTTTCAGATAAATTAAAAGATAATGATACTTGTAAAATTTTAGATCCATCATGTGGGTCTGGAATATTTTTAGTTGAATCACTTCGTAAATTAATTGAAAAACAAGATTTTGTGAATTCAGAAATTTTAAATTCTCTTGTTGAAGATAATATTTTTGGTATTGATATAGATGAGTACGTTGAGGATTTTAATAATTTTAAGTTCCCATTACTTAAAAATCGAAACTTTTTTAAATGTGATTTTTTTGATGAAAAATTAGATAATATTAATTGCCTTGGAGATTTTGATTGCATTATTGGTAATCCTCCATGGTTTAAAGCAAAAGGTGAAAAAAAACTATTTGAAGTTTATTGT
>OMVX01000043.1 GCA_900314605.1 uncultured Methanobrevibacter sp.
AGAAAAAGGACTTTTAACAAGATTTATGTTAAAACTAAATTATTGGAATGTAAATAATGCTAATTAAAATTTATCACACAAGTTTTTGAAAGAGCCAAAATTTTCAATTAATTTAAATATTTTAAAATCTATAAATAAATAATGATTTGATATCAAGTTTATAAAAATTTTATAAATATCATAGGTTTAAGTTAATTTAGGAGATATATTTATGAGAAATATTATTGTTATTGAATGTAGATCTACAGGAAAACATTTTATTGGAGATATTATTAATCGTGGATACAATCCTGTTGTATTACATTTAAAAAATGCTGATAGCGAAAGAGGTAAGGAGTATGAAGACTATGTTTTAAGTCAATATGAAACTATTCCTTATGATTTTGATATGGTATATGAACAGGATTCTTTTGAAGAAACTCTTGAAGAGGTAAAAAAGTTTGATCCTCTTTTAATTATTGCAGCTAATGAGAGAGGTGTTCGCCTAGCAACTAAATTATCTCATGAGTTAGGCCTATTAGGAAATCCTATTGAAAATCTCGATGCAATGACTCTTAAAGATGAAATGCAAAAGAGATTAGCTGAAAATGGTCTTCGTTATATTAGAGGTAAAGTTGTTAGTTCAATTGATGAAGCATTAGAATTTTATGATGGAGAATCTTTAAAAGAAGTTGTTATAAAACCTGTTTCTGGTGCAGGTTCTACAAGTGTTAGAATTTGCATTAACCGTGATGAAATGATCGAATCACTTGAACATTTATTTAATAATGTTAATCAGTATGGGGATAAAATTTCAAAGCTTTTAATTCAGGAACGTATTTTTGGCCCTGAATATATTGTTAATACTGTATCTCATGAAGGTATTCCTAGGGTTACTACTGTTTGGAAATATAATAAGATTAGAACTTCTGAGGATGCTAATTTTTATGACTCTATTGAAACGGTTATGGAATTAAATATTGGTGAATCTGAGATGATAGAGTATGCTTATAAGGTTGCAGATGCAATTGGTGTCCAATATGGTCCTATTCATGGAGAATATGTGATTGATGATAAGGGCCCTGTTTTAATTGAGGTTAATTGTCGACCTATGGGTGGGGATTTGCCTGCTGAATTTTTAGAGCAAATTTCAGGTCAGCATGAAACTGATTCTATTTTAGACTCTTATTTAAAACCTAGAATTTTCCGTGAGGATTTAAAGCAAAAATATCATTTATTTGCTCATGCAACAGTTAAATTATTTATTGCTCCAAAAGATATGTTTGTTTATTTAATGCCTATACTTAATTTAGCTAATAAATTAAAATCTTTTTATAGTAATACTTTTATGGAGTCAACTATTAGTAATATGTTATATAAAAAAACCATTGATGCAGATTCATCTGCAGCGGTTGTTTTTTTAGTTCATAAAGATAAATTTGAAGTTGATAAAAATTTAAACTTTTTAAGAAGTGTGGAGAAAAATGCTTATTCAATTAATTTAAATGATAATTTATCAGATATTGAGCTTAAAGATGATGAAACATATTTAAATGAAGTTAAACCTGTAATTAATCAAGCTTATGTTTTTACTACATGTCTGTTTATAACTGACCAATTTATCAATGATTTAAACTTATTACAAACGGATTTAAAACATATAGATGATTTAAAAGGTACTTTTGATTCTATTATTTTGAATTTAAATGAGAGTTTATATGAAAAGAGTGAAGCAGATAAGGTTGATATTATTTTAAAGGTCTTATTAAAGGTCAAGACTGGAGGTCTTATTTTTATTTCCAAAAATACATACCAATTATTATATAGTGGTAAAAAAGGTGTTGAAGCTTTAATAAAACTTTTAGACTATAAGTTAGAATTACCTCCTTATTATATTAATGATTTTATTATTGCTTCTAAAAAACAATAAAATCATATTATTTTACTTTTTTTCTATTTTTATTCCTATTATTGATGTTATTATAGCAAAAACACAAGCTATAGCACATATTAAAAAGGTTATTTTGGTAGATTTAAATATCAGATTTGCATATATTTGAGACATACTTAAATTACCATAACCTATGTAAATATTAAAGTTAAAAGGGTTAAACTCAATCTTTGACCAATAGTTCGTTTTCTTAGTTGTTTTAACTTTTTAATTAATATTAAACTCTTAATATTTAATTTTCACTTTTTTATTATTCTCTTTAAATATGTCTATTCAATATTTTTGAAAAGTTCTTTTTTTATTTTTATATTAATAGATTTTTCATACAACTTTTAACAATATTTCTAGAGGACTATCATAGACATTTAAATATTAAATTTTTATTTAATTTAAATAGTAATTTATTTAAATAGGGATTATTTTTTATATATAAAAGTATCGAAATTTTTATATGTTATAAACTTTTAATTTAATATATATTAATAGTGAAAATATTTTTCTAGTTGATTTTTTATGAAAGTTCTTGGAAATAGTTTGCATATAGCCCAATCTGGTAAATTAATAGCTAAAGGTAAACAAACTCCAATTGCAGGTGCTATTGTTTTCAATTCTCAAAAAAAGAAAATTGGAAAGGTAAACACTGTTTTTGGACCTACTAAATCTCCTTATATATCTATTAATCTTTTTAAATCAGCAAATAAAAAGAAAATCATTAAAAATCAAGGTGAAATATTATTTGTTTCCACTAGTAAAAAACGTAAACGGGGGAAAAACCACGGAAGAAGATCAATTAAAAGAAAGAATTAACAGAACTAGGAGGTCAAAACAGATTTCCAAATCTGGAGTGGTTAAAAATACAACTACTGAAAAAGAGCAAATGCAACATGATGTATTTGATATAGATAGACAAACATGTTGTCCTGAATGTGGTTCAGATCAATTAATTGGAGATTATGAAAGAGCAGAAGTTGTATGTGCTAATTGTGGTCTAGTTATTGATGAAAACCTAGTAGATATGGGTCCTGAATGGAGAGCATTTGACCATGAACAAAGAGATAAAAGAACTCGTGTAGGTGCTCCAATTACTTATACTATTCACGATAAAGGTTTAAGTACTATGATTGATTGGAGGAATAAGGATATTTATGGTAGAGATATTCCTGCAAGAAACAGAGCTCAATGGTATCGTTTAAGAAAATGGCAAAGGAAAATCAGGATTTCCGGAGCAACTGAAAGGAATCTTGCTTTTGCTTTAAGTGAATTAGATCGTGACTCTTCAAGATTAGGTCTTCCTAGAAGTGTAAGGGAATCAGCATCTGTTGTTTATAGAAGTGCAGTTGATAATAAACTTATTCGTGGAAGAAGTATTGAAGGTGTTGTTGCTGCTTCTTTATATGCTGCTTGTAGAAGATGTAAAGTTCCTCGTACTTTAGATGAAATTGCTGAGGTTTCTCGTGTAACTAAAAAAGAAGTTGGTAGAACTTACAGATTCTTAACTCGTGAGTTAAATATTAAATTACCACCTACATCTCCTGTAGATTATGTTCCAAGATTTGCAAGTGAATTAGGTTTATCAGGAGAAGTTCAATCCAAAGCTATAGATATTATTAACAAAGCTATGGATAAAGGTTTAACTTCAGGTAGAGGTCCTACTGGTGTAGCTGCAGCTGCATTATATATTGCATCAGTTCTTTTAGGTGAAAGAAAAACTCAAAGGGATGTTGCAGAAATTGCAGGTGTTACTGAAGTTACAATCAGAAATAGGTATAAGGAATTAACTGAACAGTTAGAAATGGGTGTAACATTATAGTTATTCTTAATTTACTTAATTGTTAATTACTCCAATATCTATTATTTTTTTTATTTTTAGCTATTTTTCTATTTTTCTTAATTTATTAATCTTTTTTTATATTAAATTTTTAAAACCATTAGTTAGATTATTCATTTTAATTTTAGATAAAACCGGAATTATTTAATTTAGATTAATAATATTATTATAGTAATTATATAAAACTTATAATAATAGTAAGTTGATAAAAATTAGATTATAATAATTAGATTTTTTTAGACTTAATCATAATAAATTATAAAATTAATAATTATTGGTTGATAAAATGAAATTTGATAAATATTATCTTGGAGGATTAATATTAATATTAATGGCTTTTTTATTATACTTTACAAGCTTTTTAGATATGTTTATCCGTCCTTTTTTTCAGATAATTTTAATGGGTTCTTCTAAAGGTAAAGATGTTTTGTTCTTTGGTATATTTGGTTTATTTTTAATTTTATCTAGATTTAGTGAAAAACATAAATTCAATATTTTAAACAAATCTAATAAGTTTTATCTTAAATTAACCTTATATCTATTAATTCTCATTGGTCTTATAGGTATAATTACAGAGATTTATATTCGTTTAGTTTTAAATCTTCCAATTAACTCTACTTTTATAGTGGTAAATCCTTCAATGACATCTACTAGTATAATGCATTCCCATGTATTCAAATCTATTTTTGGTTTTATTGCATCTTCAATTATACACAATATTCCACATGGTATTCATGTAGGTAATAGTTTAGAGCATTATATACCTGATATTGTTAAATTTTCATTTATATTAATGGTAATTTTATTTATTACTATGATTAAGGCATGTGAAAATCGCAGTAGCTTAAACCGTATTTTCACCGTATTTTTCTTTACTTGTGGAATTATTGGAATAATGGATGGGGGAATATTTTCTACACCAGGGGTAGGGGGAATATTTGGATGTTTAGTAATATTATATGATGGATATTTGCTTGATAGGATTTCTCCATTAATAAGTTCTAAAGAAAAGGAAACAATTATAAACAACTTAAATGAAAACCCTGGTGGAGAATTCACTACTATAGTTGATTTCAAAACTTTTAAAATCCGACTTTTCCAGGATCTTTCAAAGGTCTTTAATAATCTTAAAAATCATAAAATTGAGATTAATCATATTAAAGTAATATTACCTTATTTAATACTAATTTTCATAATTATATTAAGGTTTGCACTTATATTTGCTGTGGCTCAAACTGCATATTATGAGGTTGATATTTTAAATCCTCATGATTCAATTAATTTAGAAGATTATGGCGTTATTAGTGTTGTGGATGAAAATAATAGAAGTATTTACTATTTATCTTCTAATCATAATGAAATGATTTTATTAAATAGTCTTGCTAACCGTCTACATTCGAAGTGTGACAGTTTTTCCATAACATGGAATGCATATTCGTATTTGTAGAATATTTATTATTTTAAACCCAATCAAAAAGTATAATATTGCAGATTTTTTTTCTTTTTATGAATAGATGGGGCATATACAAGATATATCTCTTACAATTGCTGAATTTGCAGAGGATAAACTTTTCCATGCAAAAAGTTTTATAAATATTATTTTCCAAAGGCTCTCGGTAAAACTCCATATATAATATTTTATATATACAGAATTGCATTCAAGTATATAGAAATTTATATATTATAAACATTTGAAATATAACATTATATTATAAGGTGATTTACCATAAAAAATATTGGAGCAAGAATAGAAACTCTCAGAAATAATATGAATTTAACTCCTCAAGCATTATCTTCATATTTAGAAATTCCACTTGAAGATTTGCTAGATATGGAAAATGGTAAGAAGAATATTACCTTATCCATTTTAAATCAATTATGTTCGTTATTTAGATGTAGTGAAAGTTATCTACTTTGCAGGAGCGACGAATTTGACCCTGCAGCATTTGCACTTAGAAGTAGCAGTATTGAAGTTGATGACTTACAGGGAATTGCAGGCATGAATAGAATATATTTAAATATGAAATATCTAAATAACAAAATGGATGATTAGTTTGAAAACCGACAAACAATTAAATACCGAAGCTATTCAATTAAGGGAAAAATGGAGCTTAAATTCTAATGGGGCTAGTGACATTACCTCAGTAGTATTATCAAAACTTCCTAACCTAACATTATTTTACATACCATTTTCCCAAAACACCAGTGGGATGTGTATTAAAGAGGGTAATATTGAAATTATCGGGATTAACTCAACAATGGCAAAAGGAAGACAAAGATTCACAATATCTCATGAATTGTACCATTTGTTAATAGAAGAAAATGTTGGTAAACCTATTATATGTAATAAACATTACAGAGATACATCTGAAAAGGAAGCGGATAAGTTCGCATCATATTTCTTAATGAGTGACGAAGGCCTTAACCAATACTGTTATATGAACAAAATTGATGAATGGAATTTAGATAATATTATTTCTGTTGAACAATATTTCCAGATTAGTCATCAATCATTATTAATTCGCCTTTTAAACAATAGATTAATTTCTAAAAAAGAATATAAGGAATATAAAGAAAATATATTTCCTATGAAGCGCGAATTCGAGGATATGGTGATGAGTTATATAGACCCTCCCTTAAAGAAGACCAATATATGACCCTTGGAAAATACATTAATACAATTGAATATTTGGATAAAAAGAATAAAATTAGCTATAGCAAGAAAAAAGAACTACTGCTCGATGGTTATAGGGGATACCTTGTATTTGATGTGTTTAAGGGTGATGGTATGAATGACTAAACCCGTGTTTTATGATACAGATTGTTTATCGTCTTTTTTACAGATAAATAGAATAGATTTATTAAAAAGAGAATATTCAAAAATCATTATCTCAGTTCAAGTTAAAGACGAATTATTTAACAAAAATACTCCTGAAAAAATTAAAAATAGATTAACATCACTAATTCATGAGGGATATGTAGAAATTAAAGATTTAGAATATGGAAGTGATGAATTTAATCAATATTTCACATTTATAACAGATAGTAAAACTGAAAATACTGGTAAAGGGGAATTAAGTGTTATTTCTCTTGCAATATCTAACAATGGAATACTAGCAAGCACTAACCTTGATGATGTGTGCTATTTTGTAAAAAAATATAATCTAGAACATGTTACAACTTCCAAAATAATCGTAACCTGTTATGTAAAGGGATACTTGACTTTTGATGAAGCAGATAAAATATGGGGAAAGTTATTGAAAAATCCTAAGCACCCTCAAATGTCTTTTAAAGATTTTTATAATAAAGATGATAAGATGTGTTATAGTCATTCAACAAAATATAGAAAACAAATAAAAAGATAAATAAACAACACTCAAAATATTTTGTAAAACTGCACCCTATAAATTTAAAAAATCTTTTTTTTTGAAAAAATTAGTAGTTACATATATACATTTTTTAATCATCCTTATTTTTTTTGAAAATTAAAGTAAAAATATGAATAAAATATTATTTTTAAAAAATATTTTTCTAAAATCAAATATAATTTCGAAATAAGTTAATTAATATAAACTTAAAAAAATATAATAATTATTAAGTAATTTTTAAATTTAAATTATTAAATTTACAATATTAATTTAGTAATATTTTCTGTGGTATTATGAAAATCAGTATTATAATCCCTGCATATAATGAAGAAGAAACATTACCTTCTTTACTTAAAAGTATTAAAACTCAAAATTTCAAAGATTATGAGATTATTATTGCCGATGCTAATTCAACTGATAAAACAAGAGAAATAGGACAATCATATGCTTGTAAAATTGTTGAAGGAGGATTACCTGCAAAAGGTAGGAATAATGGTGCAAAATATGCAAGTGGAGATATTTTACTATTTTTAGATGCTGATTTAAAACTTTCTAAAAACTATTTAACTGATATGTTAGATGAATTCGAATCAAATAATATTGATATAGCTATTAGTCAAATGATTCCTGATTCAGATAAAAATACAGACAATCTATTACATGATTTTGCAAATAAATTTATGGTTATGGTAGAAAATATTAAACCTCATGGTGCAGGTTGTTATGGAATTATTGTAAAAAAATATTTACATGAAAAGGTAAATGGTTTTGATGAATCTTTAGATTTTGGTGAAGATACAGACTATATTGAAAGAATAGCTAAAATATCCAATTTTAAAGTTTTAAGAAATCCTAAAGTAATAGTATCTACAAGAAGACTAGAAGAAGAAGGAGTCTTACAACTTATTAAAACATATGGAAAAAGCACTATAAATGATTTTCGAGGTAAAAGAACAACAGCTGATGAATTAAACTATAGTTTTGAACATAATAAAAAAAATACCTCTAGTAAAAATAAAATTAGAGTTAAAAATCCTCTACAGAATTCTAAATCAATGGATTTAAAACCTAAAATTAAATCAAACACCTCTACTACAGGAATTAAAAAAGCTAAAAAAGCTAAACCTATTTATTTAAAACCTACATCTAATCCGAGTTATAATCGAAATAGATCTAAGTCTAATACTATAAAATCTAAGAATTCAAAAAATATTAAACTTAATAAACAAAATCATAACAAAAATAATAAAGCTATAAAAGAACCATTTAAGAATTCTAATAAATTAACCACAAATAAAAATAGTCCTGTTAAATCTGATAAAAAAACAGTATTTTATTGTGTTTGTGGGGAAGGTATGGGTCATGCTATAAGAAGTGGGGTTATACTTGAAAAATTAACAAAGATGTATAATGTTTATATATTCTCTGGAGATAAAGCATATAACTATTTAAATGAAAAATTCGACAATGTCTATGAAATAGGAGTATATAAAACAATATATGATCATAATTCTGTAAATGATATTGCAACATTTATTCAGTGTATGAAATCAACACCTTCAGATATTAAAAAAGCATATAGAACTTTATTTAAACTTACAAGAAAATTAAAACCAAATATCATTGTATCTGATTTTGAAAATTATAGTAATTTAATTTCAAATATTATGCATATTCCTCTTATTAGCTTAGATAATATTCACATGATAACAGAGGCAAAAATTGATTTACCTCCTAAACATAAGAAGGATTTCTTTAAAGCTTCAGTTATAGTTAAATTATATGTTCAATATGCTAAAATACATATTTTAACAAGCTTTTTTAATCCACCTATACGTGAAGGTAGAAACTCTGTAATTTATCCTCCTATATTAAGGGAAGATATTTTAAATTTAAAATCAGAAAACAAAAATCATGTACTTGTATATCAAACAAGTAATTCGAATTTTAAGTTAATCGACATATTAAAAAAGATTAATAATGAAACATTTATTATTTATGGTTTTAATTTGGATAAAACTGAGGATAATTTAATTTTCAGAAAATTTAATGAGGATATTTTCTATGAAGACTTTAGAACTGCTAAAGCAGTTATAACAAATGGTGGTTTTACACTTATCTCAGAGGCAATTTATCTTAAAAAACCGATTTACAGTATACCTGCATTAGGTAATTTTGAACAAATATTAAATGGATATTATGTTGAAAAATTGTCTTATGGTGAATATCACGAACAGATGGATATTGATAGTATAATTAAATTTTTAAATAAACTTGATATCTATCAAAAAAAGCTTAATACACTTAAAAAAACAGATAACTCAGCTATTTTTGAAAAACTCATTGAATCTATTGAGAAATATTCTAAACACTCTTAAATTATATTTAATTTATTTTATAATT
Source organism: uncultured Methanobrevibacter sp. (assembly GCA_900314605.1). GTDB lineage: Archaea > Methanobacteriota > Methanobacteria > Methanobacteriales > Methanobacteriaceae > Methanarmilla. Next base: position 9,530 of record OMVX01000043.1, read on the forward strand.
ACTTTTTATTTTTAAATATTATCAATCTTAAATAGTTTTTCTATTATGAAACTTTTTTTTTAATTTATTAAATTTTATTTTTAAATAAATGTAAATTATAAATAAATATAAGTATTATAAAAAAACTAAATATTAATAAATAATATATTATAATAATTTTTCAATCAGGTGAATTTATGAAAATAGTTATTGCAATTGGAGGATCTGTTTTATTAAAAGAAGAGAATGCTCGTATGTTTAAAGCATATGGGGAAATTTTAAAGGATATATCCTTAAAGCATCAAATATTTGTAGTTGTAGGTGGAGGTAGGCCTGCAAGAAAATATATTAAAATTGTAAGAGAATTAGGTTGTGGAGAAGCTCAAAGTGATGCAATTGGTATTGAAGTTACAAGAATTAATGCCCAATTACTACTTTCAGCATTAGGTGACTATGCTTATCAAAGCGTTCCTAATGACTTTAAAAAAGCTTTAGCATTCCAAGAATCTGGTAAAATAATTGTTATGGGTGGAACTGAACCTTCTCATAGTACAGATGCAGTATCTACTATTTTAGCAGAATATGTAAATGCTGATTTACTTATTAATTTAACTTCTGTAGATGGCTTGTATAATAAAGATCCAACTAAATTTGATGATGCTAAATTTATTTCTGAAATTCCTGTACAAGACCTTGTTAAGTACCTTGATGGAAAAGATGTTAAAGCAGGTACATATGAATTTTTCGATATGACTGCAGCACAAATGATTGAACGTTCTAATATTCCAACTATTATAGCAAATGGTGATGACCCGAATAATCTTATAAAAATTATTAATGGAGAAAAAGTTGGAACAAAAATTGTATAATTAAATGAGGTGAATTTATGGCAGTAGAACCACATAAACATTGTCCTGTCTGTGGAACTCCTATACCTATGGATGAAAAGGTATGTTCCCAGGATTGTGAAGTAATCATTGCACAAAAACAAAAACAAGTAAAAAGAAATCAAATACTAATGTATTTACTTTTAATTGTGTTTATTGCAATATGGTTATATATTACATTTTTAAAATAATATTTTTTTAAGTTTCTTAGTTTTTAATAAATTATTAAACTCTAATTTTATTTTTATAAATTTTTAAGGTAAAATAATGCTTTTTTCTTCAACAAGTAGTTTAGAAGGTAAAAACATAATTGAATATTATGGTGTTGTAACAGGAGAATCTTTAATTGGAGCTAATGTATATAAAGATTTATTCTCTGGAGTCCGTGATGTAGTAGGAGGTAGAACTTCCAGATATGAAATAGAAATACAGGAAGCTAGACTCCTGGCCATCGAGAGTATGGAAGAAAAAGCTCATGATTTAGGAGCTAATGCTATTATTGGTCTTAAATTAGACTATTCTAATCTTGGTGGAACTATGGGTAATACCATTTTAATTACTGCCTATGGAACTGCAGTAAAATTTGAAGAATAATAACCTTTGGGTATAAAATGTCATTCAAAGACTCTTTAAAAAAACGTATTTCTATAAGAAATAATAATCCTAAGGACATTTTTTTTGCAGCTATTTCTATTATTTTTGGTACTGTTTTAGGAGTTTTATCTTATTATTTATGTTTTAGATTTAATTTAGCTATTTTTGGTTGGAATATTGCTTTTGTTTTATCTCCATTACTTGCAGGATACTGTGAAACCTATTTATCTAAAAAGATTATGGATGAGACAACAGGAGCTATAAGTGCATATTTATTATTTTTTGTAACAGTAGTACATGGTTTTATTCTTACAAACCCAACTTTAGGTTTTAATGGTATTAGTATAGGGGTCAGTTTAATTATTTTACAATCTGCATTTCCTCTTGCTTTTAATTATATTTTCTTTGTAGTATTTTTAGGTATTTTATCTTATATTGGAGGATTTTTCAAGCCATGGACCGACAAAATATATTTCTCAATTGTACCTTTTGTTAAAAAATTATTTGGTCGTGAATTTAAACCACCAAAATACAGATTAACTACTGATAATTTTGCTCAGGATTTATATGAGGAAGTAGATCCAAATGAACATGGAATATTATTTTTAACTACTCATGAACCATATCAAATTAATGTTAAAAAATATCTTGGTCACTTTGAAGGTTCTGTAATAATTCCTAATGAAAATAAATTGTTTGAAGTAAAAACTAAACAAGAAGAGTTAATTTTGCTTATACGATTTAAAGAAGCTAAAAATCGAGCACTTAAAAATTTAGCAAATTCTGTTAAGCAAGCTGGAGGAAATGGAGTGATTGATTTAGAAATAGATTACAATATTGTTGGAGAATTAGCAGGAGATAAGTTCCATATTATAGCTAAAGGTATTGCAGTTGTTTTTTAATTTTCTTTTGAATTTTTATTTTGCAGTGATTTTCTCTTATTTTTATATTCAAATTAAAAATGCAATTCTTTTTTTTTTTAATCAAAACAATTTTTAAATATTCCCTTTCTATCTATATTTTTGATTTCATTTTTATCCATATTTTTTAGTTCAGTAAATTTTTTGATACATATATTTATTAAGTTGTAAAATAGATATTATATTATTATATTTTAATAATAATTTCCAATTTAGATTAAATTTTCTTTTAAACATTTTATTTATTATTTTGTATATAAAAATTAAATAAAATAGTTTAATTATTTACTAATTGATTAATTATTTATTTATTATTTTTTCACTTTTTAGGGAGAGTCTTAAATGGAAGATATATCTTCAAAGGAATTATATGAATTTAAGAAAATGATTAAAAATTTATCTGAGAAGAAAGGTAGGGGTACAGAACTTGTCTCAGTATATATTCCTCATGATAAACAAATTAGTGATGTAGCAAAACAAATGAGGGATGAATTAGGTCAGAGTGCTAATATTAAAAGTAAATCCACTCGTAAAAATGTTCAATCTGCAATAGAGGTTATTATTCAAAGAATCAGATTATTTAAACAAGCACCAGAAAATGGTTTAGTTTTATTTACAGGAATGATTCCAAGAGGTGGCCCTGGTACTGAGAAAATGGAGACCTATGTATTTGAACCACCTGAATCTATACCAACCTACTGGTATATTTGTGATAGTCAATTTTACCTTGAACCTTTAGAAGAAATGATTGCAGAACGTGACGTTTATGGTATTGCTGTTATTGATAGGAAAGAAGCAACTATTGCAACTCTTAAAGGTAAACGTGTAGAGATTATTGCAACTTTAACTAGTGGTGTTCCAGGTAAACATAAAGCGGGGGGTCAATCACAAAGAAGGTTTGATCGTGTTATTGAAGATGCTGCTAGAGAATTCTTAAAAAGAATTGGTAGGCATGTAAATGATGCATACCTTCCTATTAAAGATGATTTAAGAGGAGTTGTTCTAGGAGGGCCAGGTAATACAAAAATCGATTTTTATGAAGGGGATTTCATGCAATATGAAATTAAAGATAAGGTTATTACCACAGTAGATACTTCTTATACTGGTGAGTTTGGTATACGGGAAACTATTGAAAAAGCATCAGATGCTCTTGATGAACTTGATGTTATTAAAGAGAAAAAAGTTGTGTCTCGATTTTTAAAAGAGCTTATTGATGATAAATCTGGTCTTGCTAGTTATGGTGAAAAAGAAGTTAAACGTAATCTTCAAATCGGTGCTGTTGATACTCTTCTTTTATCAGAAGGTCTTACTTTAGAATCAGTAACTATGAAATGCCCTCAATGTGGTTGGGAAAAAGTTATTATTCCCCGTAAAAGTGCAGATTTAGATTTCAAATGTGAAAATTGTAATGAACAAATGAAAGAGGAGTCAAGGGAAGATCTTGTAGATGTTTTTGTTGAAATGGCCGAAGAGGTTGGTTCTAATGTTGAACTTATTTCCACTGAAACTGATGAAGGTGTACAATTATATAGAGCATTTGGTGGAATTGCAGCTATTTTAAGATATCATATAAGTTAATTAAAAATATTATTCTTTTTTTATTTTTTTCATTTAAATATATAAAATAATTTAATATTAAGAGTTTAAAATAACTCTTTATACTTTTCCTTTTTTTTAAAATATAACATAGGATTATTATACAAAAATATTCTAAAACCAGTTAAAGAAAATTTTTAATTTATTAATTAGAATTAGTTATTGTGTTGTCTTGGTATAATACTGGTTTTAGGTGGATTTTTATAGTACTGTTTATTACTATATCCATTTGTTGAAAAATTATTAATTTTATTATAAATATGGGGCTTTTTTTTGTGTCTACGCATTAGGGTTTTTGGATGAATATGTTCGGTGTAGATTTCTTCAAGTATTGCATTAAATAAATGTTTGTCCATACCATATTTTTGATAGTATTTTTTATATAAAAATGATTTTTTTTCTTTTTTTTTGAGGTAATCCTCTTTAATTTCATTGTATTGATTAATTGACACACATTTAGTTCTTCTTGGACCAACTTTATATGCTTTCATTTCCATTTTATTCTTCCTTTAATATATTAATAATTTAATCCTATAAATTTACTGTATGTTCATATATAGTTTTTTTTATTATAATTATGTATAAATATTATTATTAATTATATATAAAGATATACTATAATGTTTTTTTATTAAAAATTGTTTAGTTTTATATTATTTTTCTTTATTTTTTTAATCAATTTTTTAAATAATCTTATGAAAACTTATTTTTATTCAATTCTAATTTTTTAATCTTATTTTTATTTTATTTTTAAGAATGTTTATTAATTTTTTTTGTTTAAAATTAATTTCTTATTTTTTTAATTTTTAATCCTTTTTTTATTTTTCTTTCATTATTATAAAAATAAATAATTATTATATATTTGATTTTAATATAACAATTAATTATTATTTTTTTTATGTTTATATTTAATATTTAATACTTATTTTAAATATTATTATATTTAACCCTATTTCATTTGCACTTTTAGATTTTAACTACTCTTTTATTTTTAATATTTTTTTATTTTTCAGGATTATATTATAATAAAAAGATATTTTTAAATATAGTAATCGCTATATATTATTATAATTTATAAGTTTTGGAGGCAAAATGTGACAGGCATTAATGTGGGAGTAATAGGTGTCGGAGCAATGGGGTATAACCATGCCCGCGTTTATTCTAAATTAGATGAAGCAAATCTTATTGCGGTATCAGACGTTAGTGAACGTACTTTAAAGAAAGTTAGTGAAAAATATAATGCTAAATCTTATTCTAATTATGATGATTTATTAAATGATTCAGAAATTCAAGTTGTAAGTGTATGTGTACCTACAACTCATCATCATAATGTTGTTATGGATGCAATTGAACATGGTAAACATGTTTTAGTCGAAAAACCAATCGCATTTACTTTAGAAGAAGCAAAAGAAATGATAGAAGCAGCACATAAAAAAGGTGTTATATTAGGAACCGGACATGTTGAAAGATTTAATCCTGCTGTTCAAAAAGCAAAAGAATTAATTGAAAATGATGTTATTGGAGACATTGTTTCTGCTTCTGCAAAAAGGGTTGGTCCTTATCCTCCAAGAATTAAGGATGTAGGGGTTACAATCGATTTAGCTATACATGATTTAGATGTTATGTATTATTTATTTGGTGAGGAAGTTATAGACGTATATTCTAGTATGGGCAGTATTCTTGAAAGAAGTGGATATGAAGATCATGCAGAGATTATGGTTAATTTCACAGGGGGTATGGCAGGAATGTTAGAAGTTAACTGGCTAACTCCCTATAAAAGAAGAGAAATTTCTATTACAGGTACTGATGGGATTATTAGTGTAGATTATATAGATCAAAGTATTGATGTTCATGGTAAATTTGCACAGGATATTCAAATTGAACATAAAGAACCTTTAGGTGAAGAATTAAGGTCCTTTTTGGATGCTGTAAAAAACAATAAAAAACCTGTTATCACAGGTGAAGACGGTTATAATGCACTTAAAATGGTTATTGCAGCAAATTTATCTTCTAAAAATAATCAACCTGTTTCCTTTGAGGATATTGAAAAGTAAATCTTGGTGATTTTATGAATTCAAAACTTATTAAAAAGGCTCATGAGCTTAGAGCTTATGGTTTAACTACAGGAGAAATAGCTGATGAATTAAATGTATCTATTGATACTGCTAGGTGGTTAACTCTTCAACAAGCTAGCCAAGAAGAAACTGAAAATGTCCCTGTTGATTTTGCTGTTAATTGGAATAGTCTTGGTGGAAGTTCAACTAGATTAAAATATGTTTCAGCTGCATTAAGTGATATGGCATTAGAAGAAGGAGATGCAGATGTCATTTTAGGTATTGCTGCAAGCGGTATACCTTTTGCTACATTTATGACTGATTACTATAATTTTGAAATGGGTTATGAAACTACTCTTTCTATTTTCCACCCTAAAAAAGCTAAAGTTCAACATGGTGGAGATGATTTTAATGAAACTGGAACTATCAGCACTAACTTTGCTTCAGTTGAAGATAAAAAAGTAGTTATTGTTGATGATGTTATTACTAGTGGAAAAACTATTAATGAAGTTGTTGAAACAGTAAGAGATTTAGGTGGCGAACCTATTGCTATTGTTGTTTTAATAGATAAAGCTGGTTTAAACAATATTCAAAATGTTCCTGTTAAATCATTTATTAGTGTTTCAAGATTAGGATAATTATTATACTTTAAATTTAAATTATACTTAATTTTTATTTAATATTAATAACTTAACTTTTTTTTTATCACTTATTTTTTATATTTTTTTTTTTTTTTTTTTGCTTTATAGTTGATTTTTCTGTTTTTCAACATATTTTCTTTTAGATTTTATATTATTTTTACAAATTTTTTATTTTTAATTTTTTTTTACAAAATTTAATTAGATTTATATATTTTAATTAATATATTTACAAGTGTACTTTAATTATATTAAAGTATACTTTAAAATATTTCCAATATTTTTTTTTAAAATTTTCTATAATTTTAGTTAATTTTCTTAAATATTGTTTTAAATATTTTAAAAAGTGAAATTTTTATGATTTAAATAGTTATTATTAAATTGAATTTAGGCTCTTTCAAAAACTTGTGTGATTTGAATTTTGACTATTTACACCTCACAAAAATTTTTTAGCAAATTATTATTGATTGTTAATTTAAAAGATGATTAAAGCAAATTTTTCTAAGGTGAAAAAATTGAAATAAAATTTATCACACAAGTTTTTGAAAGTGCCTGAATTTAAATAAATGTGTTTTAAATTAATCAATCATTTCTCTAAAATAACTTAAAAATATAATAAGGCTATTTTTTTCATAAATTTTTTACTTATATTTTTTATTTTCCTCTTTTGTTTTTATTTTTTATTTTTTTTTTTTTTAGAGAGTCCGCCAAAAGTTAAAAACTTATTTCTAAAATCTCCATAAAATCCTTTATTTTAAAAATAAAATAAGAAATTATTTAAAAAATATAATTTTTGCGAACACCCTTTATTTTGCAAGTTTTTTATATTTTTAGATAATCAATATTTGTTTTTTTTTCTTATTTTTAATTAAATATTTATTTAGATAATATAGGTCTTTAATTTTTTAAATAATTATAATTATATTCTATTAATTTATTTTGTAAAATATAATTAAGTAAATTTTATATAAAACAATTTATTTTTAATATTTATTTTATTATATAATGCATTGATTATTTTTACAATAAAATTTATTATTTTATTCATATAATCAATTTAAATATTAGAATAATATAAATATTAATATGAAAAATAAAGTTTTTGTTCTTTTAATATTATTAATTACAATATTTTTTTCATTTAACATGGTCTGTGCTGAAAATTTTCAAGATTTAAGCAATGAAATTAATGATAATGATTCCATTAATTTAGATGATGATGTTATCTTAAATCAAGAAACTTCCGGTGAAGAGGAAGTATATAAATCTGGTATTCAGATTAATAGTAAAAATATTACAATTGAGGGAAATAATCATATAATATCTGGGAAGGATTCACAAGGTAATCAAGTGAGAATTTTCAATATTATAAACAGTAACGTGACTTTGTCGAATATGGTTCTTAGTTCTGCTAGTTTTAACGGTGTTGGGGGTGCTGTTTATCTTAATAATGAGTCTATTTTAACTTTAAATAATGTAACTTTTAGAGATAACTCTGCATTAGGATTATATGGTGAAGGTGGTGCATTATTTTCAGAGGGACATTTTAGAATTTCTAATTGTACCTTTGAAAATAATTATGCAAGTGGTGCTGCAGGAGCATTTTACGGAATTTCAAAAAATAATATCGATGTTACAAATTTTTTTATTCAGGGTACAACTTTTAAAAATAATAGTGCTAAATGGTATGGTGGTGCTGTATTAGCTAATTATATTATTGATTTTGATTCATGTACATTTGAAAACAATACTGCATTTAGTGGCGCTGCTTTACATTATGCTTTAGCTTATAAGCTTGTTGATGGTGCACATATTTTATGTAATGCTTGTATATTTAATAATAATTTTGCTACTGAAGGAGGAGCTACTTCAACTTCAACATTTTGTAAGATCGTATTTAATAGGTGTAATTTTACAACTAATCGTGCTAGTAGAGGAGCAGTATTATATAAAAATGCTGTAGCTACAACTACATTTGATAATTGTTTGTTTGAATATAATTCTGCTAATATTGGAGCTCTCTTTTATTTAGATACATATGAAGGAGAACCAGATAATCCTTTAGGTTTTATTAATGTATATAACTGTATTATAAATAGTAATATAGTATCTGATAAGGCTTCTATTTTATATGGAACATCTGCAAATATTAGACTTAATAATTCAACAATTACAAATAATCTTAACAATCCTATTTATACAGGAAAAGGATATATTATACTTACAAATTCTAATATTTCAAATTATGGGCCTAATTTTATTACCCAATTTTTAAGTGGAACTATAATTGTTGAGAATAATACATGGGGATTATATAATTCAAATTATAATAATATTATTGCTTCTACAAATTCTGTTATTTTAAATGAATTAAATACTGATGGATTAGATATTGATTTTACTGATTCTTTTATTTCTGCTTTTAATAATCATGATGATGATGAGTGTTGTTCTGTTTATGTACGTTTAAATGGTACAAACTATGTAATCTCACAAAGACGTGATGGTGGAGTTATTAATTATACTATACATATTAATCAGTATGAAGGTTATGTTAAAGAGTTTAAACCTAAAAATGAATATTATTTTTTATCTAAAGTTTATTCAAATGGATGGGGTTTTTCTACAGGGGGATGGGATAATTCTCTTTTCAATGAAAAGGTTGAAGCTATTGCTAGTAATATGGCTTTAAATGAAATGATTACTATGGAAGAATTAGAATTAATTTTACAAACTAAACAACTTTATGAAGTAGGACATCTCCTTATTGTTGCTCCTAATGGAACATGGGGTAATATAATAACTTATCAAGGAAGAACTTATATTAATATGGGGGAATTAGGTGATGGAGGTTATATCGTATCACCTAATGATCCAGATTACAGACAAGAAGGTTATTTAGCTCATGTTGATGATCCTGTTTTAGAAAATATTAATTTATCTTCAAGAGATAAATATGGTCGTGAACGTCATTCTATTTTAGCTCATTATGTAATTTTAAATGACCTCGTATTCGCCGATAGTATTTATGTTTCTAATGAAGATGGTAAATTTATAAATCAATCTAATGCTCAATATTGCGATGAATATTGGTTTAAGGAGGAATTTTTCCACAGTACTCAAATTCCACTTTCAATTGATAGTTTGAATTTTGGAACATATTATGTATTAAATAAAACTATTCTTAGTCTAAATATTACTAGAGGATATAACAGTGATTATACATATACTCTTCAATTATTCTATCCTAATGGGGATTATTTAGCAAATGAAGAAGTTAATGTAATTGTTAATGGTAAATCTAATGTTTATGTTACAAACAAGGAAGGAAAAATTAATATTTTGTTTACTAAATTAACTGATAATCAGTTTATTCAATTAACAAATCCTGTTACTGGTGAAGTTGCTCAAAACTCTATTACAGTTGTTCCAAGGTTAGTTGGTTCAAATCTAGTAATGGATTATTTTGATGGTTCTGTATATACGGTTAATGCTTATGATGAAAGCGGAAAACCAGTAGAAGCAGGTCAAATTATAACTATTAAAGTTAATAAGAAAACATATAAAGTTAAAACCAATTCAAAAGGTATAGTTACTTTAACTATTCCAAATACTTTAATTCCTAATACATATACCTTAACTGCAACTTATGCTGGTCAAACTATTCAAAATACTATTAAAGTAAAACAAATAATTAAAACTAAAAATATGGTTATTAAAAAATCAGCTAAAAAAGCAACTTTAACAGCTACACTTAAAACCAGTAAAAGTAAAGCTATTAAGGGTAAAGTGGTTTCATTTATATTTAATGGTAAAACATATAAGACTAAAACTAACAATAAAGGTATTGCAACAGTTACTCTTAATAAACAGGTATTAAACAAACTTAAAGTTGGAAAAACTTATGTGTTAAAAGTAGTTTATCTAAAGGATACTGTTAAATCAAAAATTTCAGTTAAACGTTAAGAATTTTTTCTTAACTTTTTTTATATTTTTATTTTAAATTTCTTTTTTCCTATTTTTTTTATGTTTTCTCTCTTTTAATTAGTTTATTAATTTATAGTGTTTTACCAAATGTTTGTACCCAAATATTCATCCACCCATTTTTCGTAGAATGATTTTGAATCGACTATTTGATAATATTTTTCTTTAAA
>OMVX01000041.1 GCA_900314605.1 uncultured Methanobrevibacter sp.
TATTTTTAATAACATTATATTTTAATTTAAAACTTTTTTCTATTTGTATGAGTTAAAAAAATATAAAAAAATAGAATAACATATTTATTGGACAGACTCTTAATTTATTTTTTTTTATTTATTTTTTTATGAATGTACATTGGTTTTATTTTAATTTTTATAATTATCCTTCTTATTTTTTTTATTTTCCTTAAATTATCTATTTTATTCAATTTTTCTTTATTTGTTGTACTTATTTTTTTATTTAAACTAATATTTTCAAAATAATTGTTTAATTTTATACGAAACATTTATATATATTTTAAATATATTATTATATAATCAATTAAACTTAATTTAGATTAAAGTTTTCTTGATAAAAATTTTATAAATAATTTTTAGGAGAGTTAAATTTGCATATAATGGAAGGATATTTACCTGCCTTTTGGTGTATCATATGGTATGTTATTATGATTCCTGTTGTAGGGTATGGTATTTATCAAATTAAGAAAATCACAGAGGAATATCCTGAAACTAAAGCATTAGTTGCTGTTTCTGGAGCATTTATGTTTATTCTTTCATCATTGAAAATGCCATCTGTTACTGGAAGTTGTTCTCACCCTTGTGGTAACGGTTTGGGTGTAGCATTATTTGGACCAGCTGTTACTGGAGTACTTGCTACTATTGTACTTCTTTTCCAAGCATTATTACTTGCTCATGGTGGACTTACAACTTTAGGAGCTAACTGTGTTTCAATGGGTATTGTTGGACCATTTGTTGGTTGGATTGTATTTAAAGGCGGAAACAAAATAGGACTTAACACTAAGGTTAATATATTTTTAACTGCTTTCTTTGCAGATATTATAACTTACCTTGTAACTTCAATACAATTAGCATGTGCATTCCCATTACCAAGTTTTGCAGCAGCATTGCCAAAATTCTTCATTATATTTATGCCTACTCAACTTCCTTTAGCAATTGCAGAAGGTTTACTTACTGTAATTGTATGGAATGGTTTAATTACATATAAATCAGATATTCTCGAAAAATTAAATGTAATTAATCCTAAAAATGCATAATTCGGAGATGATAAAATGAAATATGAAAATATTATTTTAATATTACTAGTCATTGCTATTTTAATTGCTCCAATGGTTATGTATCATGGTCTAGGTGAAGATGATGGTAAATTTGGTGGTGCAGATGATCAAGGAGCAGATGCTATTGGAGAATTAGACCATAATTATAAACCATGGTTTAGTTCAATATGGGAACCACCTTCTGGTGAAATAGAAAGTTTACTCTTTGCTGTCCAAGCTGCTATCGGTGCAATAATCATCGGTTATGCATTTGGATATTGGAGAGGTCAATCTAAAAAAGATTAAATTTATTTAATAAAATAAAGATTAATTTTATCTTTTTTTTATATTATTTTTGAATTTTATTAATTTTTTTTAGTAATTAAGATATTTTACAAATTATTTAGCCTTTTTTTAAATTTTATGATTATTATTTTAGATTTTTTTTTTATTTATATTAAAATTTATATAATATTTTCAATAATATTATAATATTTATCAATTGAAAATGATTTTTTTTCTAAGAGACTTATAGAAAAATAGTAATTACAGGTGTTTATATGGAGTTTGATATAGATTGGATTGCTCATAATAATCGGTTAGCAGATTTTAATCCTTATTTAAAAGTAATAAGTTCTATTATTTTAGTTCTTTCAGCATTATTTATAAGTAATAATTATTATTCTATTTTTACAATTATATTAGCTTCTTTATTATTACTTTTAGTTGCAAAAGTTTCTCTTAGAGATTATCTTAAATTTTTAACTATACCTTTTGCTTTTACATTTATAACATGTATATTTTTATTATTCTTCTTCCCAAGTGGATCATATATCTGGAATTCTGGTTTTTTTGGTATTGGTATAACTACAGAATCATTACGTATATCCCTCTTAACATTCTTTAGAGTATTTGCATGTTTTTCTGCATTAGGTTTTATGTCACTTACAACACCTATAACTGATGTTGTTCATGTTTTAAGAAGTTTTTATGTTCCAAAAATATTTTGTGAAATTGCTGTATTAATGTATAATACAATTTTTATATTTTTAGATAATATAGAAGTAATGAGGAATGCTCAAAAAACAAGATTAGGATATTTGGGAGGTACACTAGATTCTCTGAAAAGTTATGGAGCAATGTTTTCAAATTTATTTTTAATTTCACTTATAAAAAGTGAAACTTTACAAAGGTCTTTAGATTCAAGATGTTATACTGGGGAGTTACCCGTATATAAACCTGACAGGTCTAAATATACTTCAAATAAATAAATTTTTATTATCTTTTTTTAGTATATAATCTCTGGATAGTATACAGTAAAAAGAGAACGTTTATATTTATTATTATATAGGATTAAATTGAATTAACTTTAATTTTTTTTTTTTTATTAAAACTTTAAAATATTTAAATAATAATGACAAAGTTAATAATAATGGGGGAATTTTTATTATAAATATTAAAGATGTTACATACAAATACCCTGATGGTACTGTTGCATTAAATAATATTAATTTTAATGTTAAAAAAGGAGAAATGGTTTCTTTACTTGGAAAGAATGGAGCAGGTAAATCCACATTATTTTTACATTTTAATGGTATTTATGAACCTACTGAGGGTAAAGTATTAATAGATGGAGAACCTATTGATTATTCTAAAAAAGGTTTGATGAAAGTACGTCAAAAAGTCGGTATTGTTTTTCAAAATCCAGATGATCAATTATTTGCACCTACTGTAGAAGAAGATGTTGCATTTGGTCCTTTAAATTTAGGTAAATCTCAAGAGGAAACACAGGAAATTGTTACTAATGCTCTTGAAAGGGTAGATATGTCAGGTTTTGAAAGAAAAGCTCCTCATCACTTAAGCGGTGGTCAAAAAAAGAGAGTAGCAATTGCAGGAATACTTGCTATGAATCCAGAGGTAATGGTTTTAGATGAACCAACATCTGGTTTAGACCCTAGAGGTTCTTCAGAAATATTACAATTATTATATGACTTAAATAAAGAGGGAATGACTATTATTATTTCTACCCATGATGTTGATTTAGTACCTGTATATTCAAATAAAGTATTTGTAATTAGTAAAGGAAATATTTTAAAATCAGGTTCTTGTAAAGAGGTTTTTGATGATGTTGAGTTAATTAGAAATGCTAATTTAAGATTACCAAGAATAGCTCATTTATCGGAAATCTTAGAAAAACATGATGATATAGATTTCAATGGAGATTATCCTTTAACTATTGGGCAAGCTAGAAGTCATTTTAATAATCTTATTAAAAATTAATTTTTTAATTTTACCAATAATTATTTATTTTCTTTATAATTTTAAATTTTTTAGAATTAAGATAGTTTATTCTTTATTTTATCCTATATACTTATAAATATCCATATTTATATTTATTTTGTTTTTTTTTCAATAGAATCTATTTTTTTATTTTTAATATTTTTTTTAAATATTTATATAAAATCATAAATATATATAATAAAATAAATTAAATTATAAAATGGTTAATATGAGAATCGGAATATGTGATACTACATTTGCAAGATTTGATATGGGTGGAGCTGCTGAAGATGAACTTAAAAAGTATGTTTATGATACTAAAATCATTCGTCTAACAGTTCCAGGAATTAAAGATCTTCCAGTTGCTAGTAAAAAACTTATTGAAGAGGAACATTGTGATATAGTTATGGCTCTAGGAATGCCAGGTCCACAACAAAAAGATAAAATGTGTGCTCATGAAGCATCTACAGGATTAATAAGGGCTCAACTTATGACTAATACTCATATTATAGAAGTTTTTGTTCATGAAGATGAAACTGATAGTGATGAAGAACTTAAAGTATTAGCAGATAACAGAGCTAGACAACATGCTCAAAATGTCTATAAAATGATGTTTAGACCTAAGCAGATGAGGAAGGAAGCAGGTCAAGGTAAACGTGAAGGATTTGAGGATGCAGGTCCTGTATAATAATATTATATTTCCTATTATCCATATTATTTAAAGTGATTTTCAATGTCAGATTATGTTAAAGATGTATTTTTGGTTGTTCCAGCATATAATGAAGAAAAACATGTTGAAAAAGTATTAACAGATATTGCTGGATTAGGTTATAATATTATACTTGTTAATGATGGTTCTCCGGATAATACGTTAAAGATTTCTCGTGAAGTCCAAAAAAAATATCCTCACCAAATACATATAGTATCACATTTAATCAATCGGGGATTAGGTGCTGCATTAAAAACAGGTATGACAGTTGCTCTTAAATATAATGCTAAATATATAATTACTTTTGATGCTGATGGTCAACATAATTTTGAGGATATATCTAAAGTTATTAAACCTCTTAAAAGTGGTAAGGTTGATGCAGTTATTGGTTCCCGTATATTTGAGGATATGCCTGCATCTAAAAGATTTGCTAATAGGGTTATGAATTTATTAACATTTATTTTTTATAGAGTAAAAGTTAAAGATTCACAATCTGGCCTTAGGGCATTTTCAGCTATTGCTGCAAGTGAAATTGATGTAGTTTCTTCAGGTTATGGAGTGTCTTCTGAATTTATTAAAGAAATTAAAGAAAACAATATTTTATTTGATGAAGTTCCTATAACGACTATTTATACTGATGAAACTCAGCATAAAGGAACTAATGCTATTGTTGGTCTAAAAATTATGATTAAAATGATTTTAGATTTATTCAGATAATAGTTTCACTAAATAAATATAATTTCAAATATAAAAAAAAAAATAATCTAATGACATTATAATTAAAATTATTTAAAAAAAAATTAGTTATTGAGGTAAACTATGATGACAATATTATTATATCAAGTGTTAGTATTTATAATTGCAATTATCGCTATTATATATATTTCTTTAATGTATAAAAATAAAAATATTAGTTTTTACGGTTTTATTTTAAGTATTATTATTTGTTTTTTAATTATTTCCATTGGTTTATATCCTCAACAAACTACTATCATTGCTCATTTCTTTGGACTTAAAAGAGGTTTAGATTTAATTTTTGCATTTTCTATAGCTTTTTTAATGTTTATTTTATTTTTACTAAAATTAAAATTAGATAAACAAAATCAAGAATTAACTAAATTAATTAGAAAAATTGCGATTTATAATGAGGAATATCTCGACAATGAGGATTCATAGTATATTAGTTTTTCATTAGATATTTAAAAAATAATTATATTCCATATAATTTAAGAAATCCCTAATTATGTATTATAAATAATAAATAATATATTTTGGAACTAATTATTTATAATAATATTAAATATCTTAATATTTTTTTTCAATTATTTTTCATAGTGATTTCTTGATTTAATATTATTTTATACGTGGTTTAATGTTATATTATAGAGGTTGTACTGCAAGAGAAAAAGATCAGAATATTGATTATTCTACAAGATATTTATTTGAATTAGCAGACCTTGATTATCATATTTTAGAAAATGAACAATGTTGCGGCTCAGTATTACTTAGGAGTGGATTCAAAACTGAGGCAATAAAATTAATGGAGAATAATCTTAAGGATTTTAAAGATGAATTGATTATCACTTCCTGTGCTGGATGTTATAAAACACTTAAAGAAGATTATAAAAAATTATTTAACGTTGATTTAAATGTATTACATGTATCTCAACTGTTAAATAAATTGATGATTGAAGGGAAGATTAAAGTAAATGATAATTTCAATAATTTAAATGTAACTTATCATGATCCTTGCCATTTAGGTAGAGCCTTAAACGTATATAATGAGCCAAGAAATATCATTGAAAAATATACTAATCTAGTTGAGATGAAAAACATAAAAGATAAGGGACTGTGTTGTGGGTCTGGAGGTGGTGTTAAATCAGCTTACCCAGATATTTCAAATACAATAGCTCAAAGAAGAATTAAACAAGCTGAAGATACAGAATGTGATTTAATATTAACAACTTGTCCTTTTTGTAAGTTAAATCTTAATCAAAATTCTAAAAAACTTAAAGTCCTAGATTTAACAGAATTTATAGCTAAAGCTATTAAAAATGAAAGTATAGAAGGGATTTAATATGGATGAAAAACATCTAAGTCAAATGCAAAAATCATTTCAACTAGTACAATCTCGTTTTATGCAAATTTCTAATGATGAAAAAACTAAAAAATTACAAGAGGATGTAATAAATATTCGTAAAAAGTCAATTGAAAATATGGATAATCTTATTATCAGTGCTAAAGAAAACTTTAAAAGAAATGATATTGATTTTTTTGAAGCTCATGATGGTGATGAAGCAATCGATATTATTACACGTCTTGTAAATGAATATGATCCAGATAATAAACTAGTAATTAAATCAAAATCTAATACTATGGGAGAGATAAATGCTAGGGATAAATTAGAGTCCAATGGTATAAAAATTATTGAAACAGATTTAGGTGACCGTCTATTACAACTTAAATCTAAGGATAATAGACCAGTACATAATACAGGTCCTGCAGCACATTTAAGTATAGAAGAGATAACAGAAATTGTAAATGATTCTTTAGGTACTAATCTTGAACCTAAACATAAAGATATTATGGAAACAGTAAGAAAAGATATATTTACGTATATAAAAGATGCTAAAGTAGGTATTACAGGAGCAAATGCTATTGCTGCTTTAGACGGTGCTTTTGCAATTGTTCATAATGAAAATAATGTTGCTTATGCATCAAGTCGCCAACTTCATATTGTACTTGCAGGAATAGACAAACTTGTATCAACTGTTGAAGAAGCAGTATCTATATGTAAACTAGAATCTATATTTGGTACAGGTTCTCCAATATCCTCTTATATTAATATTATTGCAGGTCCATCAAAAACAGCAGATATTGAAAAAAAATTATTAAAACCTATGTATGGTGCTGAAAGAGTTGTTGTCATTTTTTTAGATAATGGAAGAAGTAATGCTAATCATGAAGGTTTATGGTGTATTAACTGCGGTAACTGTGTTGTTAATTGTCCTGTTTATAATACAGTAGGTAATGAATTTGGTTTTAATTATTATCTTGGAGGTAGAGGGGTAGCTATGAGCAGATTTTTAAATGAAAATGAATCTAAAGATGATGATAAACTGTTCATGTGTACCTTATGTGGTATGTGCACTTTCTATTGTCCTGTACACACTCCTACTAATGATTTAATTGAAAATCTTCGCTCAGTTAGTGATTATCATATGGACGTTCATAAAAAAATTAAAGATAATATTAATTCTAAAGGTTCTCCATATAATGATAATAATTCTTAAAATTTATTAAATAATTAATCCTAACTATTCCATATACTTAACAGATTTAAATAAGATTTAAATTTCTATTTGATTAATTAATTTAAAGTCTATATATCTTATTTT
The DNA here is from genome assembly GCA_900314605.1 of uncultured Methanobrevibacter sp. GTDB lineage: Archaea > Methanobacteriota > Methanobacteria > Methanobacteriales > Methanobacteriaceae > Methanarmilla. The sequence goes on from OMVX01000041.1 coordinate 7,446, forward strand.
ACTTTTTTTTAGTCTATTTTAATCTTATTTTTTAAAAAAAATTATTACAATTAATTAATATAAATTTTCATTATTTGTTTAAATAAATTAAATTTAATGATTTAATAATAATACTAAACATTTATATGTATAAAATAATATACCTTAAATTAATATATTATAAAGATAATATTTTTCTTTTTATTTAATTTTGGAAAAATTTATTTTAGATTTAGTGATTAAATTTTCATTTAATATTTAATTTGTCTTTAAATATTTAAAGTAAATAATTGGAGGAAATGTATTGCTTTTATTAATAAGTCCAATAAATCATGATGAAGCTATTGAATCTATTGAAGGTGGAGCAGATATTATAGATGTTAAAAATCCTAAAGAAGGATCTCTAGGTGCTAATTTTCCATGGGTTATTAAAGATATTCGAAAACTTACTCCTAAAGATAAATTAGTCTCATCTACTATTGGTGATGTTCCATTTAAACCAGGTACTATTTCTCTTGCTGCTTTAGGTGCATATTATTCAGGTGCAGATTATATTAAAGTAGGATTATATGGTACTAAAAATTATGATGAAGCTTTAGAACTTATGGAAAAAGTAGTTAAAACTGTAAAAGATGAATCTCCTGAAACTATTGTAGTAGCTGCAGGTTATGCAGATGCTGAAAGAGTTGGTGCTGTTTCACCATGGGATATTCCTAAAGTTGCTCGTGATTCTGGTTCTGATTTAGCTATGTTGGATACTGCAGTTAAGGATGGTAAAACATTATTTGATTTTATGTCTATGGATGATTTAGAAAAATGGGTTCACGAAGCAAAAGAATATGGTCTAAATACTGCTCTTGCAGGTTCAGTTAAAAAAGAACAACTTAAACCATTATATGATTTAAAATGTGATGTTGTTGGTATTCGTGGTGCAGCTTGTATTGATGGAGATAGAAACTCTGGCCATATAGATAGAACTGCTGTAAAAGCTTTAAAAGACTATATCAAATCATTTGATTAGAATTTATTTCTCCTTTTCTTATTTTAATATTTATTTAATATTATAATCCTAATTATTTTTTTAATATAATAAATTTTATTTTTTCTTTTATATTTGATTTGTTTTTCTTTATTAAAAATGCACTAAATTTTCTCATAAAATCATTAAGTTTATATAAAATCATATTAATAGTAATTATAATATATCAAATATATGATAATAAAATTAATATTACATATATTATTTATTTTATAAATAATCTAATATTTTTTTACTTATTAGCTTTTATATTAATTTATTTATTGATTTTTTTATATATACGAATTATACTTACTTTTATTCGGTGATAAAATGTTTTCAGAAAAAGTACAAAATGCTAGAGTAGGATATACATTTGATGACTTTCTCTTAACACCAAATGGATCTTATGTTGAACCAAAAAATGTTGATACTACTGTTAAAATTAATGATGATATTTCACTTAATATTCCTATATTAAGTGCTGCTATGGATACAGTTACAGAATCTCAATTAGCTATTGCTCTTGCTCAAGAAGGTGGTATTGGAGTTATTCATAGGAATAAAACTTTAGAGCAGGAAGTAGAAGAGGTTAAAAAAGTTAAAAATGCTGATGATATTACTATTAGTGATGTTATTACAATTAATCCAGATTCTTCAGTCAGCGAAGTTCAAAAAGTTATGGATGATATGTCTATTAGTGGTTTACCTGTAGTTGAAGGTGAAGATATTATTGGTATTATTAGTCGTAGGGATGTTAAACCAATAATCAAATCAGGTCAGGATAAATTAGTTAAAGATATTATGACCTCTGATGTTGTTACTATTGATGAGTCTACCTCTGCTGAAGAAGCACTTGATATTGCATATGAGAATAAAGTTGAAAGACTTCCAGTTTTAAGTGATAATAAACTTGTTGGTATTGTTACTATTCGAGATATATTAAATCATAAAAAACATGCAAATGCTGCAAGAGATAAAGATGGTAGATTACTTGTAGCAGCAGCTACAGGACCTTTTGATTTAGAAAGAGCAATTGCATTAGATAAGGCTGGTGCAGATATTATTTCTATAGATTGTGCACATGCTCATAACATGGATGTTGTTAAATTTATTAAAACTATTAAAGAAAATATTAGTGGAGATTTATGTGTAGGAAATATTGCTACTAGTGAAGCTGCAGAGGATATTATTGCACAAGAGGCAGATTGTCTTAAAGTAGGAATAGGTCCAGGTTCTATGTGTACTACTCGTATAGTTGCAGGTGTAGGTGTACCTCAAATGACAGCTATTTCTGATGTAGCAGATGTTGCAAGAGAGAATTGTATTCCAGTTATTGCTGATGGAGGAATAAGATATTCTGGTGATATTGCAAAAGCTATTGGTGCAGGTGCTGATTTAGTCATGCTTGGTAATGCTCTTGCTGGTACTTATGAATCTCCTGGTGAAATTGTTGTCATGAATGGTAAAAAATATAAAACTTATCGTGGTATGGGTTCAATGGGTGCTATGACTGGTGGATTTGGTGGAGGTGCAGATAGATACTTCCAAGAAATCCAAGGACCAATGAAACATACTAAATTAATTCCTGAAGGTGTTGAAGGAGCTGTACCATATAAAGGATCTGTATCTGAAGTTGTATTCCAAATGGTTGGTGGACTTAGAGCATCTATGGGTTATTGTGGTGCTAAAGATATTGATTCTATGAAGGAAGTAGCTAGATTTACAAGGATTACACAAAGTGGAATTAAAGAATCACACCCTCATGATCTTTTAATTACAAATGAAAGTCCTAATTATCCTACTTTAGAATAGTAGGATTTTTCTATTTTTTTTTTTAATGGGTGTTGCCAAAATTATATTTTTTAAATAATTTCTATCTTTATTTTTAAAATAAAGGATTTTATGGAGATTTTAGAAATAAGTTTTTGACTTTTGGAGGACACTCTAATTATTTACTAAATCCTAAAGTTTTTTTTTTTTTTTTTTACATTGATTTAATACTTATTATAATAAAAATAGTCAAAAGTATATAATTAAATATTTTATTTCTAATATATCCTTTTTTTAATATTAATACTTTAATTTACATTGGATTTATTATTTTAATTTATTCTTCTAAATCTGATGGTCTATTAATATTTTTAAAGTTTGTATCATAAATTAAATGATTGTCTATAGGTATAAAGAAACATTTCTGATTTTTCATTATTAGTCTAACTCTATGAATATTTGCTTCTATTAATTCATCTATAATAGGAAGAAGGTCTTTTTTGAATATGGTATGTAATGGTTCTGCTCTTTTAATTATATTAACATCATTTGGACTTCTATGGTATGGAACTAAAGCTTTTAAGTCCTTATTTTCCTCATCTTCCAGTAATGCTTCTAGTGTGTCAAACATATAATATACAAAGTCATTTTCAATATATGGAGAATCGCAGGGTAAAACTAATCCATAATCCGAGTTTATATGTTTTAGACCAGTTTTTACACCACCAATTGGTCCTACATTTTTATCTTCATCTGTAGTAAAATAAATTTTATAGCTGTAGTTTTTCTGTATAATAAATTTCTTATATTTTTTAATTCTATTATCATCATTTAAAACAATTACAACCTCATCAATTTGACCATTTAATGCTTCAAGTATATGATTAATCATGGGTTTATTTTGAATTTTCATAGATCCTTTATCCAGACCCATTCTTTTACTCAATCCTCCACATAAAATTATGCAACTTCTCATACTATCCCAAAATAGTAAAATTTTATCACTAATGTTTTTTTGCTGAAATGATTGTAATTGGATTTTCAGCTTTCATTAATATTCCTCTATCTAATATTTTTCCTTGAGAAACATTAATTTCCATAAATTTAGGATTATAACCTAATTCTTTTAATTTATTAACCGCTTCTACTTTAGTATCAACTAATATTGATGTTATTAATATTCTCCCATTAGGGTTTAATTTTTCATTAATTAAATCCAGAATTTCAAATAGTTCACCACCACTTCCACCAATAAGGGCAATATCAATATTATCAACATGTTTTAATGCTTTGACCCCATTAGAATTAATAAATTCAACGTTACTATCTGTTTTTAATAGTTTTTCAATATTTTTTTTGGTTATTTCTATAGCAAGTGGATTTTTATCTATGGAATAAATTTTTTCACAACGACTTGCAAATTCGACAGTTAAGCCTCCAGTTCCACAACCTAAATCTACCACAATATCGTCAATTGATACATTAGACTTATAAACTAGTAATCCTCTTATTGCTTCTTTTGTTGGTCCTGGAACATCACAACTTTTAATAAAATCACTATCTTCAAACATTTTAACACACTTAATAAAATTAGTTTAATTCCCATCTTTTATATAAATCATTATTTATTCCAAGGGAATCTAAGACTTTTCCAATTATGAAATTCTCCATATCATCTAAGTTTTCTATTTTAGAGTAATATCCTAGAATTGGAGGCAGAATTATTCCACCTTCTTTAGAGATTGATAGCATATTTTCAATATGTACAGTTCTAAGAGGTGTTTCTCTAGGTACAATAATTATTTTCCGTCTTTCTTTAAATGCTACATCTGCAACTCTTGTTATTGAATTGGATGCATATCCATTAGCAATAGCTGACAATGTTTTCATTGAACAGGGGATTATTACAAGAGAATCAAATTTAAATGATCCACTATTAACTGATGCAGTCAAATCATTAGTTTGATAATATTCATCTGCAATTTTAATTATATTTTCATAGCTTATGTCTAATTCATAGTCGATAATTGTTTTTGCAGTATCACTAATTAATAATCCTGTGTTAATATTTAATTTTTTAAGGGCTTTTAATAATTTAACACCTAATACCACTCCACTTGCTCCAGTTATTGCAACTATGATCATTTTATTCCTCAAAATTTTTTATTTATTTAAATCAAAAAAATAGTAATTATTTAAAATAAAATAAGTAAATTTAATGGTATTTGTAATGTTGGAATTTTTTCTGTTTTGATTTAGTTTTATTATGTGGTTTTAATTTCCAATACTGACAGGAATAAACAGGGTCAATTTGAATACCACTATAACCACATATCTGTTGGGTTCTGTTCCCTTTTTTAATTATTTTTCTAAATATACAACTATTACATTTCATAATATAACCTCATATTAATATATATTATATTATAATATATATTATTATAAAAATATTAAGATTGTAGTGATATGTTAATTTCAAAAATTTAGAGATTTTTATTATAAATCTGTTAATAAAAAAGTTAAATTCTTTTTAATAAATATTTTTCATTTTTGGCGGTGTTTATATGAGTAAGAGTAAAATTCAAATATTAAAAGGTGACCCTAAAAATTCAATTATGCAAATTTCGTTTCCTATAATGGTTACAATGTTAATGACTACACTTTATAACTTAATTGATGGAATGTGGATTGCTGGATTAGGAGAATCTGCAATTGCGGGTGTTGGTTTGATTGTACCTTTATTTGCACTTATTAATGGTATTTCTAATGGTTTAGGTAATGGTATTACTAGTTCTATAAACCGTTTTAGGGAGGAATATGGGGAAGAAAAAGCAAATATTGTAGGTAGTCAGTCTGTTATTATTGTAATAGTAGTTTCAATATTATTAACAATTTCTTTATTATTATTTTTAGGTCCATATTTAAGTATTTATACTCATGATGAACAAACAAAAATAGAAGCTATCACTTATGCTGTTCCATTATTCGTTGGTTTATTTTCATTTGTAATAGCACAAATTTTTGCAAGTATATTTAGAGCAGAAGGAGATACTAAAAGGTCTATGTATGCAATGTCTATTGGATTCATATTAAATGCTGTTTTGGATCCAGTATTCATATATGTATTGAATATGGGTTCAGCAGGAGCAGCTATTTCAACAGTTGTTACCTGTATTCTTAGTACAATTATAATGTTTTATTGGATATTTATTAAAAAAGATACTATTATAAAAATTAATGTTAGGAAGTTATTGCAATCTAAATGGGACTGGTTTATTACTAAAGATATTTTTAAAACAGGAATACCTGCTTCTTTAGTTCTCTTTACATTATCTTTTTCAACAATGTTATATAATTTATTAATCGCTGATATTGCTGGTGATTTAGGTTTATCTATTTATTCTTCAGCTTATAGAATTTATATTCTCGGTCTAATGCCTATAACCTCAATCTGTTCAGGTCTTGTGGCTATTTATGGAACACATTATGGTGCTAAAAATAGTAAATTTTTTAAATCTGCTCATACTTATGGTACTATATATGCATTCATTTTTGGATCTATTGTTTGTGCTTTATTTTTCATTTTTTCAGATCAGTTAGCTTACTTATTTATGATTGTTTCTGAAAATCCTCAATTAACTGCAGGTATTTCTCATAATATCCGTATAACTTCATTTTGTATTCCATTTTTAGGATTAGGATTACCTTCATCCTATTTATATCAAGGTGCCGGTAAGGGGTTTGTGAGTTTCTTATGGACTATAGTTTATGAAGTGGTATGTACAGTTCCAGCAATATGTTTTTTCGTATTTTTCTTAGATTGGGGTTTGATTGGTATTTGGACAGGATTTGTTGTAGGAAGAGGAGCTACATCTATATTAAATTTTATTGCTGCTAGAGTTTCTATTCGAAAAATAGTAAAAAAATGGAATTGTGAATAAAATATTATATTTTTGTAGTTAGTTAATTTATCTAAAAACTCCAATATTTACATATATTCAAGTAAATCCCGTTGGTCAAAATGAGTTTTATTTATGGTTTTTTCAGAAATTTCTGGTAAATCAAGATAATTAGAAATTTCTACCTTTTTTAAAAGTTCATCATATTCTTTAGGTGCATATAAAGCAATGTTAGGATAATCGAATCTTGCTTTATTTAAAGCCTGAACAATATATGAAACTTCATTTAAATGATATAACTCATCACCATTTACAATTTGTGTTTTCATTTCATCAAATTTAGGATATTCAGGTAAACTTATAAAAATATAATTTTTATCAAGATTATAATCATTTGCTATATCTTGTTCTGCTTTTCTTAAATCCTTATCATCAATTTTAAATACATCAGCTGGTTTAATAAACCTATTTAAACTGATAGTTTTTAAAACTTTTAATAATCTTCTATTTTCAATTCTTTCCATTGTTTTATTTGTAAAATCTATAGAAGAATTTTTACACCGTGTGATTAATTCATTATCATCATAAAGAAATAGTTTTTGCTTATTTAAATCTTCTTTCTCTACCATTAAACGTAATGAACGTATAAACATTGAATTTACAATTCGTGTAGTATGATGTTGATATACACTTGGATGCATGAAGTAACGTGCAAGTAACATAGATTCTGCAGCTTGTACACCCTTAATATCAAGAACCAGGTATTTATCTAATTTAAGATTTGCAATTATACGGTCTACATCTATGACTCCATATGCAACACCAGTATAATATGAATCTCTTATAAGATAATCCATTCTATCTACATCTAATTCACCTGCTATAATAGATCCAAGTCTGCCTTTACCATTAATAATATCTGTAATTTTATCCAGATTATAGTTTTCAGATAATTTAGTTGATATTGAAGTGTTTTTTATAATAAATTCTGTAAATTTCTCATGTTTAACCCCCATTACTGGTTCGGTTACATGTGAAAATGGGCCATGACCAATATCATGAAGCATACCTGCAATTCGTACTAATTGAACATCATCATCACTAAGATTTAATGATTCTGCTAATTTTCCCCCTAAATACATTGTTCCAATACAATGTTCAAATCTACTGTGATTTGCACCAGGATATATTAATGATGTAAATCCTAATTGTTTTACACGTCTTAATCTTTGAAATTGAGGATAATCCATAATATTTAATTCAAGTTCAGTAAGGGGAAGATTTCCATTAATACTATCTCGAATATTTTTTTCATATTTTAACATCTAATCACTTCGAGAATTATTTTAATAAATCATTATATTTTAATTAAATAGTGTATATATAATTATTAATATATTATATTTAATAATAAACCTTTTATAATTATATTATTTTTTTATATTCTTTATTATGTTTTAATTTTCTTTTTTAATATTTTAATAAATTATTTAAAAATAGTTTATTTTATTATTTAAAATTTTTATTATAATTTATAATAATCTTACTGTTTAATTTATTCTTTGTTTTTAAATATTTTAGAGCCTGATAAAACAATATTTACATATTTCTTTAATTCTTCAGATTTACTCATGTCTATTTTTTCAAGATTATACCTACTAGAGGCTTTATTATTTTTAGATAGTTGAATATGTGTATTAATATATCCATTTTCACTAATTAATTTTAAAAGCCTTTGACCATAGGTTAGATTTTTATTTAAAATACGATTATACATCAAATTTAATGTTAAATCTGCTTTATCAAAATTTAATTCTTCACACATTTCATACATTTCTTCTATAATATCACATGCCCAGTCTTTAAATTTAACTTTTTTTCCATCTTTTAATAATCGCAGATTATCTGAATATCCCATTTCAGCAGTATTTTCTTCATTTATTTTAGCTTCAATCTGCCAATTAGAATAATCACTTTCTTCTTTAATTAACATATATATTAAAAATAAATGTAAGAATTTCATATCATGTTTAACTAGACCACATTTATAGAAGGGATTAATATCTAATGTTCTAATTTCAAGATATTCTATTCCATCATTTATAAGGGAATTTAACAAATCATCAGGATTTTTAGGTTTTAATCTTATTTGACTATACAGTTCTTTTGCTTCAGATAAATCTCTATTTTCAATAAAAATATTAATATCTTTTACAAATTCCTCTACTGTATCATAGGAGGGATAAAGGGCTTTTAAATTTTTATATCCGTGACTTCCATTTCTAAAGGAAGGACCCTGACTAGAGTAATAACCATCATCATTATCTTTTTTATCCATTAATGGAATTTTATCACTTTCATATGTTTTATGAAATCCTATAGAAGATCCTGTTAAATAGATTATTAACCAACAGTATCTTATATAATTTCTACTTATTTTTAAATAAATTCTATTTTTAAATTCTTTATAACTAATATCCTCTATATTATTTTCAAATAATTTATCTATAAGATAATCACTAAAAGAAAAGTTAAAATGTACTCCTGAAATCATTTGTTTTTTTAAACCATATTTTTGAGCTAATTTTTCTCGATATTTTTGGGAGGATTTACCTTCTTTAGGATATTTTGCTATAGGTATTTGATTAGGTGGTGGTAAAATACATGGCATAGATTGAAACCATAAATATTCATCATCTGGAAGTGAATTGTTTACTATATCAGATAAGATTGTGAAGGTATCATATGCTTTATCAATCTTGTTAAAAGTAGGAGTAATTATTTCGATTTGACTTTCTGAGAAATCTGTTGTTACTAGTGGATTTTTTAACTTATCTCCAAAAACAGTTGGATGAGGAGTTAATGATAATTGACCATCGTTTTTAACTCTTAAACTTTCCCATTCTATTCCAAATGAACCTTTAAGGATTTCTATTGCTTCAAATCCTTTTAAATCATATAACTTCATTATTCCTCCATAAGGATTCTTTTAGTATTCTCCTAAACTATTATTTATTTAATTTTTTAGATTAGAATTTTAAAATATTTCCGTATTATTCTTATTTTTTTGATTTAATGCTTTTATGTATTCTTGAACTAATCTTTCGTCTTCTTCTGTTTCTATATATTCATTTTCATGTTTTTCACTTTTAAATATTATATTTCCATCAATTAATCCATATAATTTATTATATTCTACTGTATTCCAATCATTATTTTCTGTTATTGGAGTTGAAGCTATTGTAAATCCTTCATTACTTTTAATATAATATAGGCCATTTTTCATATTTGTATGAATATAAGTTAAATCTCCATCATAAATCATAATATTTAATTTATTATTTTTAGATAAATCCTTAATAGTTTCATATAAAAGATTAAATCTTTCTTTTATTGTGGAGAGACTTCCTTTTTCTTCTTCAAATTTATTAATTTTATCGATTATATATAATAATATACGTTCTGAATCTGTATCTCCTAATTCTTTATTTTTATATTCATCTAGTTTTGGATAATCAAAAATAGTTCCATTATGGATTAAAATCCATGACCTTTTATTTTTGTCTATCTTATGGAATGGATGGCAATTTAATGGTATGATTTCGCCAATAGTTGCTAATCTAATATGAGCAAAAACATTTTTACTAATTATAGGGTTAGATAATATTTCTTTTAAATGTTCACTACTACTTGCTTTTACAGGTTCTTTATCTATTTTAAGATTTTTTGAATCTAAATTTGCAAGTCCCCAGCCATTAGGGTGTTCTTCTGAGTGTTTATAAAAACATTGTAAACATTCATTGAGTTTGTGAGGCTCTTTTGAATTAAAACAAAATAGTTCACACATTACATTCTCTCCTATAATTTTTATTATTATATCTTTATAACTATAGTTATATATTTTATTTATTATTTTTATATAATATGTAATTTTTAATATTATAGAATAAATATTATGAATAATTTAAATATTCAATTTTTTTATAAATCTATTAATTCATAGTGTAAAGTTAATAAAAATAATTAATTTAGTTTTAATTAAAATAGAGAGTGGGACGCAAATTTTTTTATAAATTTTTGTCAACTCTAAAAAAAATAATTAAAATTTTTAATTTTTTATATAGTTTTTATATTTTAAGTATTT
>OMVX01000040.1 GCA_900314605.1 uncultured Methanobrevibacter sp.
AAAATAAATAAATAAAGGATATCAAATAAAAAAAAAAAGATAATATCTAAAATAAAAAAAAATAGAGTTCAAATATAAAAATAAATAAAAAATACTAAAATAAATTAAATAAATCAAAAACTATTTTTAAATAAATCAAATAAAGTAAGCAAAATTCTTTTTAAACCCATAAAGAAATTAAATTATATGTTTTTGAAAGTTTCCAAGTAATAATTTATTTCCATCTAATTTATTTAAGTAAATTTCAATGTTATTATCAGTAACATTAATAGTATTATAGGAATTAACTTCTTTTCCCCTTAATTTATATGAAGATAATGAACCTGCATTAACAAATAAGGTTCTATCCATTTGATATAAATGTGGAACATGTTTATGCCCACCAATAACAATACCTACTTCATGAGTTATTAATGAATGAAGGATATCTCCTGCATCATTTAAAATATTTCTTTCCCTACCAGTTCCAGGGATTGGAATAATATGATGATGCATTGCAACAATAGAGAATTTATTCTCTCTCATACATATATTTAATTCATTTTCCATCCATGCTTGCTGTAATCTACCAATATTACCTTGACTTAAATCAGGAGTTGTAGAATCTAAACCTAATAATACTAAATTTTCATCTTCTTTCGTTAATTTCCAACTACAATCTCCAATAAGTTCCTCAAATGTTTGATATCCAATATTTCTTGCATCATGATTTCCAGGTATAGCAAAAAGGCTTGGATTAAACATTTTCAAATATTCTTTAACTTCTAAATATTCAGAATAATAACCATGATTTGTTAAATCTCCAGTTAATATAATCATGTCTGGATTAAGTGCATTTATTTCATCAACAGCTTTTAAAAACATACTTTCATTAAAATCTGCATGACTATAATGTAAATCAGATATATGTGCAATAAGTACCATAATATCCCTCTATAACTCTAATTTAAATTATAATATGTAATAACTTATGGAAAAATTATTATTAAATTTTTAAAAATAACTTATTGATTTAATTTCATAATAGCTTCAGCTAAATCCCCATTAGCTTCTTTAAGAGCATCCTCTGCAACTTCTTTTGAAACTCCTACTTGATTAGCTACAAGCTCTATGTCCTCATCATTAATTTCTAGAACTATTTCTTTTTCTTCTTCGCGAACATTACCTGTAATTTGATAAGTGTCACTACCCATTACATTCATAATATTAACTTCAGCGGGAGAAATAATAATGTCTTTATCTCTACATCTTATAATAACTTCTTCAACACCTTCAACATCATCCATTTTCATTCCCATTTTTTTCATTTGTCTTTCCATTTGTTTCATTTTTTTAGGGTTCATACCAGGTATCATATTTTTTCCTCAAAAATTTTTATTAATATATCATATTTTATTTATATTCATCTATTAAATATTTTTTTTCATAATTTTAGAATGTTAAAATAAAAGTTTTTAGAATTATTATTAAATATAATAATATTATTTTTTAAATCCTTTTCTGGTTTTAATAGCTTGTCCATTATTAAAACTTTCAATTTCACAAGAATTTAATAAAGCTTTACCTATTGCAAGAAGATCATCATTTTCATTTACAATTAAAACTTCATCTCCTGGACGTATATTTTCATCCATCTCTACTACAAACTGACAAAACACACTTTTACCATCACGAGTAAAAGGTTCTGAATCTTGATTTACAACTACTCTATTATGAGGATAAGTAGTAGCTTGGTGTAATTTTTTTCCACCTTCTTTAGTTAGAACTAAAAATGCATCTGATGCTCTCATATTTGCAACTAAATTTCCATCAACTGAAATATGTCTAATTTTTCCAGTTTTTTTAGATTTTTCAATTTTTACTTTTCCATCAAATAAGGCATCACCAGAACCTATACCAAACTGATAATCAGCAATTGTTTTAATTTTACGTATATCATCTTTAATATATCTAATTTCATCTGATTGAGGATGGATTCTTTCTAAATCAAAGTCATAATGATTAACAATACTTTGATGAATAAGTATTTGATTATAGTATTCTGCAAATTCTTCTATACAGTCTTCAATAAATTCTACTGAATCTGCATCTTTTATTTTAGGTGCATCATTTTGACTTAAAGGATATACCTCATCAATATCTAAAGGTATAAGACCAAATGGTAAATCTAAGACCATCATATCTGAATCTTCTAAATCAAGTTCCAACTCTTCACCATATACATAAAATCTTCCAAGTTTACCTGAAATGTTTTTAGAATAAGGTTTACGGGTTGGAGGAGCTAAGATTAAAGTAGATTTCTTATCCATTTCTCTAAGTTTTTTAATGTGACGTCTAATTTCTGCTCTTTGTAAAGATTCAGGACCAGTATAGAAAAATGCAGAATTTTTAGTACTAGGATTATAATACTCTAAATCATCACTATATTCTCCAAGTTTTCTAAGACCATCTAAAAGTGCTGGATGTGCTCTACAACGTTCTTCTACAAGTTCCATTAAATCTCCATCATTAATTGCCTGGCGAATAGTTCTTATTTCTCCTAGTGAAACTGCAAGATTATGTTGAGCTATAAGTTTTACACGTTCTTTTTTATCCATTGCTCTTAAATCATCTGGTGTGTACTTTGAACATACTTCACATGAACATGGCATTTCAGTTAGATTTTCAAGTTTATAAGTCCCTCTAGTTGAAAGTAATCTATCATCCTCTGCATATAGTACATATGCAGCAGAATCAAATAAATCACAACCCATAGCTACACAAAGTGCAAAAATCATTGGATGGCCTGCACCCATTAAATGTCGTGGAACATTATCTGGTAAGTTTGTTATAGAGTGCATTACAACATCAACTAAATCAGAATATTTATACATTTCCATTAAAGGTACAATAGCACCAATAGGATATAAATCTGCATCAAGTTGTCTTAATTCTTTTGCACATTTTTCTCTTAAGTCAGTGAATGTTGAACCCTGTACAACAGAATTTAAAAGCATTTCAATATTATGATCTTTTTTATATTGAACTGCTTCTTTAGATCTTTCAAGTGTAATTTCTAAATCTTCTTCTGCTTTTTGACGAGTAACATATGGAGCTGTTGGAATATCTAATGATGTTCCAATATCCGTTCCAATAGCTTCCTGAAAATCTATAACTTCAGTATTACTAATATCAATATCACCATATACAGAAAGTTGAAATGATCCTGAATCTGTCATTAAAGGTCCGTCGAAATTAATTAATTTGTGTACACCATCAGCTAATGCTTTTTCTTTTAATTCTTTATCTTTATATATAATATAAGAATTTGTAATAACAATAGTTGCACCATGTTTAGCTACATCAATGGTTTGTCTTCCAGGGTGAATTACTGGCATTAAAGCAGGAGTAGTTACATTTCCATGTTTAGTTTTAAGTACACCTACTCTTGCCCTATTATCTTTAGCTTTAATCTCAAACATTAAATTACTCCATAAAAAATGATTATAATATAAATTAAAAGTATAATTTTAATTTAAAAAAATATTCTATAAAAATAGTCTGTACTAATATATTATCTAATACAATATAAAAATTTTTACAATTAAATATGGAAATTTTAAAAAATAAAATTAGATATGATAATGACAAAAAATAAAAAAATTTTATTAAAGAATTAAATTTATAAAATAATAGTTAAATATTATCTATTCTAGTAATAGAAAAAAATTATAAACTTACAAACATATTATTTGAAACTGCAAAATCTATTAAATCCTTATATGTTTGATTTTCACTTAAAGTATTAGCATTTCCAATTATAACTAGCTTTCTCTTAGCACGTGTTAATGCAACATTTAATCTTCTTAAATCCTTTAAAAAACCTATATTACCATTATCATTACTTCGAACAGTAGAAATAATTATTATTTCCTTCTCACGACCTTGAAAACCATCAACGGTTTTTACTTCAACATCACATTTATCTCCAATTAATCTTACCTGGTCTAAATATGGACTAATAATACCAATATCCTGTTTACTAATACCATTATCTAAGTAATGATTTAATAATTTCAAACAAATTTCAGCTTCTGTAGGATTAATAATGGATTTAGAATCTTTAAGATGCTTTTCCTCATTATTTTTAAGAAGTGAAGTATCCATAAAAGAGAAAACATCTTCCTCTTCAACAGAGGATATATCAGATAAATTAATATTTTGAATTTTAGAGTATGTTTTAAGAGAATTATTATAAAAAGTTTTATTTGGAAAATCCATTAATTTAGAATTCATACGATATTGAACATCTAATAATTGGGATTTAAAAGGATATTTCTCTATAAGTATTTCAAATAATGTTTCTTCTAATTTTAAAGCCTTTGGACTTAAAATTGTAGGTGGTAACTGTTTATGGTCTCCTGCTAGAATAAATTTAGGGGCTTTTGCAAGAGGTATTAGAATACTTGGGATTGTTGTCTGTGATGCTTCATCAACAACAACCAAATCAAACTTAGTATCCTGGATACTGTCTAAAGCAGCAGATGAATTAGTTGATAAAATTATATCACTACTGTCAATTATATCTTTAATTATTTCATCTTCAATTTCATCAAGTTTATTATATAATTTATTAATTTTATCATTATATTCTAACCATTTAGCCATAGACTTTATTTTTTCACTATTTATTCCACGTGTTGATTTGCCTTTAGATGCATAATATCTTATTTCATCATCTTTTAGGCCACGTCTAAATTGGGGTCTAGGTTTAGTATGTGTCTGTCTAATCTGGACAAGCTCCTCAATCTTTTTTATTACTGGTTCTTTTTTACTATAATCCGGATGATTTTCTACCTGATAAGCTAATGTATGTTTAATATTATCTTTTGATACTCTTTGAGGATGTCCTAAACGGGTAAGTTTAATATTATCTATTTTAATTAATCTTTCCAATATATTATCAACACTTCCATTACTGTCAGAACATGCTAATACTTTATGATTTTGACGAATCTCCTGAAGAATAAATTCTATAAGTGTTCTTGTTTTACCGGTTCCAAATGGACCATGTATAAGATAAAAATCAGCGGTAGATAATGATTTAACAACAGCTTCCTTTTGTGAACTGTTAAGAGAAGAATCAATATATTCTAAATAAATATCCTCACATTTAAATTTAGGTTCCTTAATATTCAATAAATATTTTAGTGCATTTACACCAAATATACTTAAATTTTTTAAATTATCCTCCATTCTAAGATAAGTCGTGTCATTAACATATAAGTCTAGACGAACCTTTTTCTTTAAAGCCCATTTAGGAACCTTATTTGTAAAAGCAACTTTAATATATTTTTTACCCTTTTCTACAACTGTTCCTGTTAAATCACTTTTTAAAGGATTTTTTGTACTAATTAATACAATATCTCCAACATTAATTTCTGTTATAATATCATAACTACGGCCATACTGAACAATATTTAATCCTAATTCTTTTTTAATAAATTTCCCCTTAAGTTTATTAATTGCACGACCCTTTTCTTCTCTTTTATAAGAAGACATAGTCTTTATTTCATTAATCATTAATGAAATTTCCTCTTCTCTTTCAAAATTGATTAACTTAATTAAATCATTTATATATTCTTTCATAGTATTCCTAAAAAAAAAGTAATTTATATTAATTTGATTGTCTCCATGTGTTTCCACAATTTGCACATCTAATAAAATATGTAGGAGCTTCATCAGCAGATCTGGTTTGTAGTGTCCACCAGTATCCAACAGTCCCTCCACATTTATAACATGTAATCTTAGTAGTTGGAAGAACAACATCCTCTTTACTTGTAACAATAACCTTCTGTTGCTCATTACGTTCTGCTTCAAATTTATATTCTGCTTCTCTATCCTCTTTACTTAAATCTTCAACATATCCGCATTTACATTTAATTTCTTCACCAGAAGGAAGTAACATTGAACCACATTTAGGACAAAATTTCATAGTTTAACCTGAAAAATTTAAATAAATAAAAATAATTTTAAAAATATATTTAAGAAGATTTTAATATTTAAACCTTTTATTTTAATCATTAAAAATTTGAATAGAGTTAAAACTTATTTTCTTTCAGTTGACTGTTAGCAGATTTTAAAAGCATATCCTGCCAACTATCAAACTGAGTATTCTTCTTAACAAACTTATCCCATCTTTTATTGTCAAATAATTCTGATGTATCAACATCATTTAATGGAGATTTAGCTTTCATCTGATCAAAAGAAGAAAATTTAGTATATTTCTTCATAAATTCATCATCAAAAAATCCTATTATACATACATCATCCTTTCCCATAATATACCCTCTATTTTATTTTATAAATACCTGTAGTATAATCACTTTAAAATCTACCTTCTATAACATCATTTAATCTTTTATTCATCTCTAAAATTCTATCTCTTGAATTATGCTCATAAGTTGATTTTTCACTATAATCATTTTGAGCATCTATAATATAATAAGCTTCTTCTGATTTTACACCACTAATATTAACCTTAGCCAAATTACGCTCTACCCTTCTTTTTAATGGTTCATCATCCATATCTTCACCTAAAAAAATAGGGGTTTTAACAGCAGATGAAATTAAACTGTGATGACGTTTTAAAGTCCTTTCCTCATTACGTTTATCAACAATCTCCTTACTTGAAGAGTTTAAAGTAATGTCTCTAAATGGAACACCTACATCAGATAAAGCAACACGCCTTTCATCATTAATATTTAATGATTTTAAAAGAACATCTGGATTTAAGCTAGCAATGGTTCCACCTTGAAACCTTCCAAAAACAGGTCCCTCCCCAATATGAAAACCTGCCTCCAGAAAACCACCTCTTACAGGTGCTGATGAAGTATAGGTAGTTACTATACCATCATCACGAATAAGTCTATTAAATTCCCTAAATAAATCACAGCTAAAAAGTTCAGGAGCCATAGTCTGTGAGAATGGATCTAAAAATATTGCATCATAAGTATTATCTGGAAGACTTTGAACAGTTAATCTTGCATCCTCAATAAAAACATTAATATTAATATTTTCAGGTATAGATGTTTTTTCCAAATTTAATGATGCAAAACCAGATAAGATTAACTGAGACTCAATAGCCTTTTTTACAATATCATGTTCTGCAATAGGAGAAGGTACAATCATACCTGCAGCTAATGTTTCAGGAGATATTTCAACCATATCAATTTTAAGATTTGTAGTGTTATCAGTATGTTTTAAAAAATCAAATATAGCAGCTGAACTATTATATCCAAGACCAGCACAAATATCCAAAATTGCAATATCCTCATTATAATCCAGTTTTAATGGAGCAATAAACTTTTTAAAACTTTCAGATATAGCACCAGATTGAGTGTGTAAAGTTTCAACCTTATTATTAATTAATCTTGATTTAATAGAATATGATCCATCATCAGTTTTAACAAAATAGTCCTTAGTCTGTAAAAAGAGTTCCTCCCTATATTTAGAATCACCAGTTCTAACTTCAGATTTAAAAGCCTCTTTTATAATCTCAAAAACATCATCATCAATTACTACAGCATCATCTTGGTATGTCATAATATCAAACAGATTTGAATATTAACTAGTAAAAAAATAATAAAAATATATTAATATATTAGAAATTCATTTATATAAAAATTAAGCATAACCTCTACCTAATAGAATAATTTAAAATTTAAACAAAATCATCTTAAACTAAAACAAGACTGTAATATTCAATGAAAAAATAATTATGGGATAATATGAAAAGTAGAATTCTAATTAGAAAAAGACTTGAAGAATCTAGAAAAAGACTTGAAAATCTTCAAGTTGAAAGTGAAAAAGACAAATATTATAAATTAAGTTATGAAATTACAAATAAAACCCTTGAAGAAATTTTAAATGAGAATATAACTGAATATGAACTGAATCAGAAACTGGATAAATTAAAAGAAAAAAATATCTCACTACAAAAGGAAGAAAAAATCATTGAGCTTTTAAAAAACAATATAACCATGAGGGTTTTTAATTGGGTCTTAAATGATAAAAACAATGTAGAAATAGAGTGGGTGCCATTAAAATATAAATAAAAGTGTTAAATTTAAAATAAAATAGTAACAAGTCATATTTTCCAAATAACACAGAAAATAATTATAGAGATTTAATAAAAGAATAATAAATAGAAAATAAGAGATAAAACATTAAAAAACTAAACTTAGAATTTACAATAAATTATAAAATCACTATCCGATGTACAAATAAAATTTTTTATTAAACCCATTAATAACTACAGCACCCCCAAGTAGTTATTTTGGGTCTTAGATTAATGAACAATTCATCAACTTAACTAACCTAAACAAATCACCCTACCCCCTTTAAAGGGTGACTTGTATTAACTTAGTTGTATTACTATTCACCATTAAACAAGTTTTTTAAAGTATATTAAATTGCAAAACACTAAAAAAAAAACTTAATGTGTTTTAGGCATATACTATAATATGACATAATTAGTATATAAATGTTTTGCTAAAATATGTCAATATTAATAAAAAAAATATTGAAAAGATTATTATAAATAAATAATATAAGAAAATAAAATTAAAAAATAATAAATATTAGGAAAATATTAAAATATTAATCATTACTTTTTACTCCATATCTTCCTTCTAATAATTCTATATCACAACCAACCTCATCAGCGATTCTAAGTGCACTTTCAAGATCAACTATACCCCATAAAAAACCAGCATCTAAAACTCTTTTTTTAAGATTAAGTAAATCCTTATCATAAATTTCCTTTTTGACCAATTTATTATGAACCCTATAAGACCATCTTACAGGTTTATCCTCAACATAATCAATCTTATACACCCTATATAAACCAGTACTCATAATACACCCCAACATATGTAAATTAATCTTATCAAAAATAAGAGATATTTAATCTAATTAATATTAAATCAAATAACATAATAAATATTTGACATAATAATATATAAATATTTCCAATAAAATAATGACAATATTAACTACACATCTAATCCATTACAAATTAAGATTATCCTAAAAATAGATCAAATCAGCAAAAAAAATATTAAAAAATTAATGATAAAAAAAGTTATAGAATAAAAATAAGTTTATAATTTCTATAATTTTAAAATAAGTAACAATAATAAATAAAAATAAAAATAGAAAGTAAATAAATAAAAAATAGGATTTAAAAGAAAATCAATCCACTTTATGTTTTTTTTGCATGTGGAATAAAACCAATTAAACTAAGTATAGAAGCAATAAAAAAGACAATTAACATAGTGAAATTAATTTTATAATAATAAAACACACCTATTAATATAATCCCAATACTCAGTACAATAGACAATAAAGCATCTGAACGATTATACTGTGCCTCTGATCTGGAAGAAAAATAAACATAAACTAAAGCAATAAAAAAAACAGCAGTAAAAAACCTATAATCAGTAATATTTTTAAAAAACAAGTATTCTAAAACTATAGAAATAAGAAGTATCATTGAAGATAAATAAATTAACATCTTTTGATAAATACTGTAACCTGGTTTAGTTCTAAATAATTCATTAGCCATATTTTAACCTCTAAACTTAAAAAAATAAAAATAATAATCTAATATTAATTCTATAAATAATATTATAAATCATTTATTCTCTACTTTTATTAGAATAATAATCTTTAACTGATTTTGAATAATCATTTAATAATTGATAACGTTCTACATTAGAAAATTCTAATTTAAATAAATCAAATTCAGCAATATAAGCAGTATACTCTTCTATAAATTCATTAATACCCTCTTTATTTAATTTAGTAAATGATACAACATTGAATTTTTCAATCAAATTAAGTTTATAATCAACTAATCTTAACTTACTTTCAAGAAGTTCATCTACTAAAAGGAGTATAAATTTGTAAATAGACTCTTGCCTAAAAATCTTATAAATATAGTTTGCAAACTCCTTAAAATCATTATATTCATCAACAATAATATATTCTGTTTCAAGAAAACTTAAAACATAGTTAATGTTTAATTCGATTAACTCAAAGCTTCCACTATCCCAGAAAATAAAAGGACCCTTAGATGAAGCTATTAATTGATTATTAATATTAATTAAATTACAAATAGACTCCCTATACTGATTAGCATAATTCATATTATCACAATAAAAAAAGAATATGATGTTTTAAAAACTATGTTTAATAAATTTAAATATATTTTAAAAAATAAGATATATAAAAATTCCTACTTAATGTTAAAAATACTTATTTTACAAACAAATAAACGTTTAATTTAATTCTTTAAACATCTATTTTACGAAACAAAAAGAGCAACACGGGCAGTGCTTTTAAGTTCAATTTAAATGTAATATTGGATCCCCTATTTATTTATACCTTTAATTTAGGAATGAAAGGTGCTGCACTATCAACAGTCTTATCTGTTTTAATTTCTTGTATAATAATGGCTTATTGGCTATGGATTAAAAAGGATAACTATCTTGAATTAACATATAAAAATTTAAAATTAGATTTTAATATTATAAAAGAAATTATTGCTCTTTCAATCCCTGCTACATAGAAACAACAGTAGTTGCAATATTAGCTTTTTACAAATTTATTTATTATACAAGTGTTTAATCATATATCAGTAGCAGTATTTACATCCTCAATGAAAATAGTTCAATTTACAACTATACCATTAAATGCTAATCAACAGCACTTTTAACAGTTGCAGGTGTTGCTTATGGTGCTAATAATTTTAATAACTTAAAAACTGCACATTCTTATTCATTAGAATAGGTTTTCTATTAGCCATAATATCAGCTAGTATAATGATTATATTCTCATCACCTATTGCAACAATCTTTTGTTATTCCAGTAAAAGTATAGGATTAACACCTCAAATGCATCAACAATATGTATATTAAGTTTATATGTTATAGCAATTTCTCATGGGTTAATGTCATCTTCACTATTTAAAGCAATTGGCAAAGGACCATATTGTTTAATACTCACTATTATAAGAGCACTTTTACTAGAGATAGTGTGCGCATATTTATTCTGTTTTATATTTGGATGGGGTTTAATTGGAATATATGCAGGTTTAAACTTCAGAGGTTTTTTAGATTCAGCAGTTTGATATATATGGACTAAAGTATTATTATTAACAAATTAGAACATAAACATTTTAAAGAATATATTCATGAAAAGAGGACCCACAAGTAATTTTTACAAAATTTAATTCAAATTTAAATATTTAAGCAATTATAGAAAAAATTTAACTTAAATATTAAAAAATTCTTTAGTGTTTTTAGTAACTTGGTCTGCAAGTAGCTCACAATCAATATCCATTTCATAAGCTATTCTATTTAAAATATGAGGCAAATATGTTGGTTCATTTCTATGTTTTTTAGGTTTAGGTTTTAAATCCCTAGGTATAAGAAATGGACCATCAGTTTCAATCATTAATCTCTCGGGAGGAATATTTTTTACAGCTTCTCTTAATTCATCACCACGACGTTCATCACATATCCAACCTGTAACACCTATATAACATCCTAGTGAAAGATAATCTTCAACTTCATATTTATCTCCTGTAAAACAATGAACTACAGATTTTTTCGCCACATCTGGAAATTGTCTAAGTATTTTCGAAAAATCAGAGTATGATTCTCTATCATGTAGAAATACAGGCATTTGAAGTTTATCTGCTAATTCTTATTGATTTTTAAACCATTTTCTTTGAATATTTTGGGGTGAAAAGTTTCTATTATAATCAAGGCCACATTCACCAATTGCAACTACAGATTCGTTTTTTGCTAAATCTTCTAATATATTTAATGTATTTTCATCACAATTTTTAGCATCATGAGGATGAACACCTGCTGTTGAATATAAAACACCAGGATATTTAGATGCAAACTCAGATGCTTCAATACTTGATTTAATACTAGATACTGTGATAATTGCTTTTTCAACACCCCCTTTAACCCCATTTTTTATAATATCTTGCCTATCTTTATTATAGGATTTGTGCATTAAATTTAATCCAATGTCTATAAGTTTCATAATCTCACATTACCATTACTGCAAATATTTAATTTTTAAATCTAATATATACGAGTAATAAAATTAATATAATTTTAAATATTGTTCAATTTATATAAATAAGTATTAAATGTTTATTTGCGTATAAATATTTAATAAAATATTATAATGCTTATAAAAATTATTTTACCTTATTATAATTATTATTAAGATTTATATAATATAATTTAATTAAATAAATATATAATTGATTTGAAAATTTATTGTTATTATAAAAATTAATGAAATTTAATTGGGTTAAGTTAAATGAGTGATAATAAAATTAATAAAAGAAATATTGAAATGATTACAGGAGATCCTAAAAAGGCTATTATAAAATTAAGTATCCCTATGATGCTTTCTATGTTTTTAATTATGTTGTATAATATAGCAGACAGTGTATGGGTAGTTGGATTAGGTCCAGATGCACTTGCAGCTTTAGGATTTATAACTCCTCTATTTGTGGTACTTGTAGGCCTTGGAAATGGTATAGGTGCTGGAGCAAACTCATTAATTGCAAGATTCATCGGAGCTAATAATCATAAAAAAGCAAACAATGCAGGATTTCATGCTATACTATTATGTATAGTTATTTCAATTGTATCTACTCTATTAATAATAGGATTTATGAAACCTATTTTAATAATGATGGGTGTAGGCCATACAATCAAATATGCAATGGATTATAGTCATATCATATTTTCATTCTTAATAATATTTGTTTATGCAGGTGTTGCATCAGCAATATTTAGATCTGAAGGAGATATGAAAAGAGCAACAATTGCAATTGCTGTTACAGCTATTTTAAATATTATACTAGACCCCATATTTATTTATTTTTTACATTTTGGAATTAGTGGAGTTGCTTGGGCAACTGTAATATCTGCTAGTATTTCATCAATTATAATGACATATTGGATATGGGGAAAAAAAGACCTTTATCTTGACTTATCACCTAAAAACTTCTCATATTCTAGTAAATTAATAATAGAAAATTTACAGGTAGCAATTCCATCTACAGTTGAATGTCTTATATTTTCAGCATTAATTATAATTATTAATTATTTACTTTTTTTTGTTTCAGATACAAATGGAGTTGCAGTATATACTGCATCTATGAGGATAGTGCAAATTGCTATTATACCATTAACGGGTATAGGAACTGCAGTTTTAACAACTGCAGGTGTTGCATATGGTGCACGTAATCCTGAAAACCTAAAAACCGCCCATACTTTTTCCATAAAATTAAGTTTTCTTTTTGCAATAATAATTGGGGCAATAATGATAATATTATCTAAACCGATATCTTCCATATTTAGTTATACTGATGCAAGTTCTCATTTGGCACCACAAATTTCACTTATTTAATTATATTATTCACATTATTTTATATCCTAAAAATAGGATTAAAGTATATTGGTGTGGAAAATGATTTATGAAAGAGATTATGAATTTTTAAAAAATAAATTTAATGAAATTTTGGTTCCTACCATATTAATGGCAATGTCTGATAAGGTTTGTCAACTGGTAGATATATTTATTATAAGTTTTGTACTTACATCATCTGCTTTAAGTATTTTTGGACTTGTACTCCCATTGAATTATTATAATGGATTATTTTATGTAATTTTTGGTATTGGAGGTAACCTAATGGCTGTAAGGGCTAAAAGTAAATTCAAAGATGAGGAATCCAATTTATATTTCACTGTAGCCATATTGTCTGCAATTTTCATATCTTCACTCTTTGTATTCTTCATTTTTACATTCTCTGGTCCTGTATTGAATAATTTTTTGACAGCCGATTTAATTCAACCTACTCAAACCTTTCTTTATTCAGTATGTTTGTCTTATCCATGTATTTGTTATATACAGGTTTTATCTAACTTTGCAAGGGCAGACGGATTTCCAAAATTGACTTTTTATACTTTTCTTATTGCCAATATATTGAACCTTCTACTGGATATAGTATTTCTAATATTTTTAAATATGGGTTTAGTAGGAGCAGGATTAAGTACTACAATAGGTTTTTTTATAGGGGCATTATTCATGACCGTCATACTTAGAAGAAACAATTTCTCATATAATTTAGTAAGTGTAAATAAGTTAAATCTTAAAAAAGTCCTTACATTGATTAAAAATATTGTATTAAATACTCCCGAAATTATTGGAAAAACGTTTGTTTCTACACAGATTTTAATAATAAACGGATTATTATTAACATACGATGGTCCAGTAGGTCTTATTGCCTATACGATTTATGATAACAGTGAAACTATAGTATATATGTTTTTATCAGGTATTTCAAAGACGATAACCCCAATAATTGCCTTGTTTTATAAAGAAGATGATTTTGATGCAGTGGACTTTGTTGCAAAACATGGGTTGAAACTTTTACTGATTTTGGTCATACCATTCGGTATTGTCTTCATGACTATGCCAGAAATTATATTGACACTTTTCAGTGTTAAAGATCCCCTACAGGCGGAATATATTTCATTCATAATTAAAATTACTTCAATAGGTTTAATGGGACGTTGTATAATATTATTTACATCATATTATGCTCAGGCGGTTCAATTCAATAAAATTGCAGGGACTTTAAGATTTTTACAGGAATTTATCATCCCTATAGGAGGTTCCCTATTATTCTTAATGTTTATTGGATCATTCGGAATTTGGTTAGCAATCCTTCTATCTGAAATATTACCACTTCTTATCTATGTAATTTATGTAAAATATAAACAGAAAAAGGATAAAAAAATTAAAGGATATTTCCTTCTTGAAGAGGATGATGGAGTACACTTAACCCTTAAAAAAGATGAAATTAATGAAACTGTCCCTAAAATTTTTAATAATCTAAATCAATATAATTCTACACATATAGATAAAATTAAAAGTTCAATAATTTCTTTAAGTCAGAACATATTTGATGTACAGAAAAACATTGATGAGATTGACGTTTTTGCAAGATTTCATGAGGATAAAATTTCACTCATCCTTACAGATGATGGAGCGATATATAATCCAATAGAAAATAATGATACTAATATTCAAAAAGACTATATGAAACAAATAAATGAGTTAAATGGAAATACAACTTATAATAAAGTTTTAGGATTTAATAGAACTGGATTAGAATTTGCTTTATAAACATTGAAATTATAAATCATTCTATAATATGATATACTCAAGCTAAAATGTTATTAAATACAGTAAAGATTAAATAAATTTAATATTTTTAAGTCAATATTCATCAGTTAAGTCTAATTGAAGATGTATGGAGAATAATTAAAACAATATTAATGGTATATAGTGAGTATTAATTGAATTGTTTGAAACTAAATATTATGAAAAAATTGTCTCAAAAACATTTTATGAAAATTATTTAGACCAATTTGGTATCAATTTTTAGAGAAAAACTATATTATAAAAATAAATGTTGAAATTGGAATCTATGCATGATTAGAAGATCTGAAAACATTATCGATTTTATGCTTAACAATTTCATGATTGTATCTCAACTTGGACCTAAATATTTCCTTGGGTCAAATACTGATGGTTCACTGTTAAAAATTCTTCTTATTTCTCCAGTCATAGCTAAACGTAAGTCTGTATCAACATTGATTTTTGTTACTCCTTCTTGTCCAGCTTTTCTTAAAATATCATCAGGAACACCCTTTGCTCCAAGAATATCTCCACCATTATTGTTACACATTTCGACAAGTTTAGGAATAACTGATGATGCACCATGAAGAACAATAGGAGTATCAGGTAATTTTTCTTTAACATTTTTTAAAATATCAAATCTTAATTTTGCATCTCCTTTAAATTTATATGCACCATGACTGGTTCCAATTGCAATCGCCAATGAATCACATCCTGTTTTTTGAACAAATTCATAAGCCTGTGTAGGATCTGTATATTTTGCATTGTCCTCTGTTACATTAACTTCATCTTCTACTCCTGCCAAAGTTCCAAGTTCAGCCTCTACAACAACACTTTTAGAATGAGCATAATCGACTACTTTTTTGGTTATTTCAACATTCTTTTCAAATGGGTATTTAGAAGCATCAATCATTACTGATGTAAAACCTGAATCAACACAGTTTTTACAAGTTTCGAAATCTAAACCATGGTCTAAATGTAATGCTATTGGAATGTCTGTAGTTTCAACAGCAGCTTCAACCATCTTGATTAAATAATCTATTTTAGCATAATTAATAGCACTAGGAGATGCTTGTAAGATAACAGGTGATTGTCGTTCATTTGCAGCATCCGTAATTCCTTGTACAAATTCCATATTATTGATATTGAAAGCCCCTATTGCATATTTATTTTTCATAGCTTTTTTCAAACATTTTTTCTGTAGTTACTAATGGCATAATAATCACTCTTTAAAATTTATTGTATACATTTAATATATTTGGAGAGGGTCTGAATTTATTCAAATAAAATTCAAGATAATTATTTATTTTTATTATTTATCATATCCATATTGGATAGTTTGTAAAAATACAATTCAAATTAATTTTTTTAATAAAAAAAAAATTTATTAAAATCGATGAATCTAAATAATATGTGTTATATATATTTATTTGAAAATAAAAATCAAACACTGATTAAATTTAGATATTAAAAACCCAATTTATTTTGTTTAATTTAATTCTTTAAACATCTATTTTACGAAACGCAAAACAATTATAAATATTAGATTTAATAAACCTTATCAGAAATTAACACACATT
Organism: uncultured Methanobrevibacter sp.; assembly: GCA_900314605.1. Lineage (GTDB taxonomy): Archaea > Methanobacteriota > Methanobacteria > Methanobacteriales > Methanobacteriaceae > Methanarmilla. The sequence goes on from OMVX01000040.1 coordinate 16,866, forward strand.
TTTTTTATTATACCTGATTTATAATTTTATTTTCTATTAAATTGATTATTATTAATTTATATTTAATAGTTAATATATTGTTCAATATTTTTTTTTACTGACTATATTATTTCCAGTTAGATTGTTTAATAGTGTTATCTAATTATCCAATTCATCAATTTTTTCTTTAAGGTAGTCTAACTCCTGATATATTGGCCTTAAATCACCATCATATCGATTAAGAAGAGAATTAATTAAATTGATACGTTCATATAATTCATTTAGAGAATATTCTTTATATAAATGATCATTAAGTGATGAAAATGCATGTCCCATATTAAATATATCATCACATCCTTTTACTCCCCAAAAAGCATATTCACCTGGATTTAAATGGAAAAGTAGCGAAATTTTATCATCTGCAGAGAATCCTGTAACTTTTTCACTTACTGACCTAACAATACTATAAGCTACATAAGTATGTGCATTTATTCCTCCATTAAACATTTCACTAATTCTACAACCTTTTAATATCAAAGCGTCAGAATCTAAAATTGCAGATGCATGTTCTTTAGAAAGTTTTCTAAGATTAGCAGCAGCCATCTTAGGACCTTTTTTTGAAACTTTAAATCTATTTTCTTGTTTAAAATTATTTAATACTGGTGATATACTCCTATTAATATCTTCAAATGATGCATCATTACCAAAGCATCCATTTTTTGGAATCAGAGTTATATTAATATCATAATCGGTCAGTAATTTTTCAATAACTAAAAGATCAAAATAGGACTCAATAATATCATCAGTCATCCATACGAGATTAAAATCATTTTTAGATTTAATTGAATCAAGTAATTGATTAAAATCAAAAATTGGAAAATTTCTAGAATTATATTCATTAATAAGCCTATCGAAATATATTTCTGAAGCTTCTTTTAAATCATAATCCATCAAATCTCCCATTGGAATACCATCATTTTCATGATCTGATGCTGCAGCTGTTGCTCCTTTCAAATCAAGGCCAGACAAACCACTTATTATAGAAATTTTAAGAATTTCTTCAATTGAAAAATCCATAGATATAATCTTATTAATAACCAAAGGCATAATCTTATGTGCGAAATCATTAAATTTTTTTGCTGTTGAAAAGTTCTCACCTAATTCACCTGTTAATGTAAATACAGATATTCTCCTAAGAACATCAACAACTTCCTGATTAAATATCTTATTTTCATCACCACAGACTTCCAGTAATATTTTAAAGTTTTTAATACCATAATCTACAGCATCATCAATTAAATCTTCATCAATCCAACTACTTTCAAATTGCTCCTTAAGCATATTTCCAATCCACTCATCAAAAGATAAATTAGTGAAAAATAGGGTTTTATTACCATTTAACTTTTCAAGAGCAGTGAAAGATTCGGGATTAAAAGACTTATCAAATAAGACAAAACAAGAATCTGTATGATATTGGCATAGAAAATCATCTAAGTGTTCAGAAGCAAAATCTTTTGTAAGAATTTTCAACATATATTTTCACCTTTAATTATAATAATTAAAAAAAAAAACTATTTTATAAAAGAAACTAATTATAAAGTATTTAAAGAGTGTCCAGCAAATTAGTGTTTATTTACATAATATATTCTTATTATGATAACAAAGAATTGTTTGATTTTTATAAAAAATAAATTTTATAATTTTGACAAACACCCTAAAATACACTTATTTATATATTCTTAACAATATTAATAAATATTACCAATTATACGGCACTTTCAAAAACTTGTGTGATAACTTTTATTTCCATTTTTTTACCTTAGAAAAATTAAGGTTTAAAAAGTTCAAACATAAATATAGAGCTTTTATTAATTTTTAAATTGAAAATAAATCATAAATCGATGGATAATTTTTGGGTTGTGTAACTTGTAAAAATTAAAATCACATAAGTTTTTGAAAGTGCCAATTATACTTAGGCACTTTCAAAAACTTGTGTGATAAAGTTTATTTCCATTTTTTTTTACCTTAGAAAAATTAAGGTTTAATAAGTTCAAACATACACATAGAGCTTTTGTTTTAATATTACAAAAATAATATATAAGTTAAACTTAATATATTTAATTATAAATTTTTAAATTAAAAATAAATAATTATTTGACGATAAATTTTTGTGATGTATAATTTGTAAAAATTCAAATCACACAATTTTTTGAAAGTGCCTATGTTTAATTTAATTCTTTAAACATCTATTTTACGAAACTTAATGATTTTTTTATTTCTAAATTTAGTTATATTCTAATATATTTTACAAAAAAATCTTAAGGATTGATAAAGTCGTTTTTTATCCAAAAATTTAAATAATAATAATAATACTAATATAAAACAAAATTGATAATACACTCCACTTAGGATTAAAGCATTATAGGAAAGAGAATAAATGGCTAAGAAAATTAATTTCAGTTTATTTTTAATGAGTTTTTCATTGTCAACATTTTTAAGTATTGTTGGAGTAATTCCTTTAATTTCAAAATATTTTAGTGTTCCAATTACTATGGGTGGCCTTTTTGCCTGTTTATTTGCTTTAATATTAAGTGTTACATGTTTGTTTTTACCATCTATTTTTTCTAAATATGAAAGAAAGAAATTTTTCATAATCTGTTTACCAGTTTTTCATATTAAGCAGTTTCTTACAGAGTTTCATCAATAATTTATATCTTGCTTTAATCATTAGATTATTACCGGCATTCTTCTATTCCTCAGCAATCAGTATTACTTTAACAATAATGGGAGAATTAGATCCGAAAAATGTGGATAAAGTTGTTTTAGGTGTGTCTGCAGGAAGTATATTAGGATTGTCAATATCCACCCAAATCGGAGTGACATTCGGATATCATAATTTTCATATTTTTTCCTGTATTCTTTAAAGGTATTATTGTAAGCATTTACATATATGTAATTTAAACCATTGGTAAATAATTCTTCAATTTTTTTATGAGTTAATAATTTTCCATTTGTATATGATAATAAGACAGTGTCGGGATTATTTTTATGAAGTATATTAACTATCTGATTAAGTTCCGGATTTAATAAAGGTTCTCCTCTAAGAGCAAATTAATTACACGTAATTTATTATCAAATGCTTTAGAAATTGATTCTGCTGTTTCTATTGTCATATAATCATATTGTTTTTTTTCAAGGACAATTTGATAACAAAAGTCACATTTATTATTACAGCCAAATGTCGGTTCTATATGTGCATTTATTGGATAAAACATTTAATTTCCCTCCTTTTCTTTTTAATCAATTTTTCATTAAAACTATAAAAAAAATTATATAAAATTTTGATTACAATAATAAATGTTTTTGCATCAAAATAAACCATATTTAAAAAAAAAAAAAAAATTGCTAAATTTTTATTAATTTTATAAAATAAGTATTTAAAAATCAAATTAAAATAAAATAAATAAAAATAATTAAAAAAAAAGCCAAATATAAGTTACCAAACCCTTGACTCCTAATATTTTAGATATGTAATGGAAGATAATTTATAAAAAATAAATTAATATAACTACTTACATTTTCTTGCTCTTAATATTAATTTTTTCATTAATATTCATGAAAATATAACTTAAAATTAAAATAGCTACTGTAATTATGACATAAATAAGTAATTCGAAATTATTTGCAGTTAAAAGTAAATTATATACTCCATTACCCCACATGACAAATAAAAATATTGGTAATATATATTTAAGTATAAACATCCAAGTTTTTCCAACTTTAACTTTGTCATTATCATTCAATATAGGGATAACTCCTTCAATATCATAGAACCATCCGAATATTATACATTGAATTGCGATTAAAAAAAGAATGCAAAATTCTGTAATAAACTTATCAACAATACTTACTAGATAACTGCTTATTCCTGTTGTGAATAATAATGAGATTATGCAACCAACTATTGATAATATGGTAACTGTTTTTTTACGTGACCAGTTTAGTTTATGGATTGTTGAATTTATCATTGGTTCAAATCCTGCAATAGCAGAAGTTATTCCAGCAAAGAAAATAGATATAAATAATAATGGTGCAAGTATATGGCCGATAGGACCCATAATATTAAAAATCTTAGGAAAAACAATGAATACCAGTCCTGTACCTTCACTAACCAATTTGGCTATAGGTGTTCCAGAGGTATAGGACATATATCCGAGAATGGAAAATATTCCAAATGAGGTACATACTTCAAAGGCACAGTTTGCAAAGACTACAATCAAAACATTATCAGTTAATTTAGAGCCTTCAGGTAAATAGCTAGCAAATGTTAATGAAATTGACTCTCCCATACTTAATGAGAAAATAATTTGTGAGAATGCTGCAAGCCAAATATTTACATTTAAAAGCATCTGCCAATCAGGATTCAGTAATGCATTTACCCCTATGCTAGCACCAGATAGTGTTAATGCAAAAACAATGATAAAAACCATTATACCGAAAAGTACTGGGATTATAATCTTTGAAGCTTTACCTATACCCTCATTTAAGTCTTTATGTGAAATGTACCAGACAATAATCCATACTATTAACACAGAAATAACTGTTGGAATAATAAAATTTGATATATGGGATAAATTTGAGCTTCCCCCTACATTTTCTATAAAATAAAGTGCAGAATCACTTCCCCAAGCAAAGTTAAAACTGGATCCTAGATATACTAGATCCCAACTTACTATAACCAAATAATAGATTAATACAAAATAAATAATTAAAAGTAATGCCCATGATATGTACTCTAATTTAGGATTAATTCCTTTTAGAATATTGGAAAAGGAATCTTTATGTCTAAATCCTATTCCATATTCTAATACAAGAAATGGAATTCCCATAATTAGAATTGCAATAAGGTATGGTATAAAAAAAGTTCCTCCACCATTGGAATATACTAGATAACTATATCGCCAAATATTACCTAATCCAACTGCAGCTCCAATCATTGATAAAAGAAATGTAATTCTAGAATTCCATTGATTATTAGTCATTAATACACACCAATTAAATATTTCATTATATAATTAATATAAATATATATCAATTCTTTTATCTCAATTAATTTTTACATATGATGTTAATTTATTTTATCTTTCAACAAATATTTCCCCGAATCCACTTATTGTTCACATATCCTGAAATTCTCTTTTTAATAGCTGCAGGAGTAATGGCCCCTGGAGTTAGTTTTTACAAAGTTAATATTGCATCCTTTATTAATTTATTTTATAAAGAAGAATCTAGTCTTTTGGACTCTACATTTTCCATATTCTATTTATTTATAAATTTAGGATTAGTCATATCTCCATTACTTATAAATTATGTGGTAGGAATTCATCATACAAAATTATATCAGTATGGATTTTTAATTGGGGCTATAACAATATTTATAGCGCTGTTATTCTTTTATCTAGCAAAAAATAAATATTTTGTTTCAACAAAAGGAGAACCATTAGATAATAAACCAATATTTAAAAATCCAGAAAGCTCTGAATATAAAAATGATAATACAAGTAAAATAAGTTTTAATTCTCTAATAGTTATAATAGCAATATTGTTTTCTGCTTTCATATTCCAAATTTTTTATCAGCAAAGTTTTAGTTCACAAATACTTTTTGCAGAAAATCATGTACACAATGTTATTCCATTTATTAATCAGGAAGTTACTCCTTCCTTTTATTTAACTTTAAATCCTTTATTTATTATTCTTTTAAGTCCACTTTATATTAAATTATTTAATTCACGTTCCCGAAAAAATAAAGAAATTTATTCTGTTACAAAAATAGGTATTGGTTTGTTACTTTTAGGTATTTCCTATTAAGTCCTATTTTTAACAACAAATACCTTCGGCAATATGAAATTAAATATGATGTGGATTGTATTATGTAATATTGGTATGGTAAATGCTGAATTACTCATAATGCCTGTAACTTTAAGTGCTATTACTAAATTGCTCCTAGAAAATTCACATCCTCTTTAATTGGAGTATACTATGTACCTTTAGTATTGGTTCAATATTTGCTAGTTTATTTGCATCTGCATTTCCAGACAAAAACCCTACCAAATTACTTAATATGATTCCTATTGGAAATCTTCCAACATTTTTCTTGATTCTTTCAGTATTTGGATTTATTGTAGGTATAATATGGTTGCTCTTTTGAAAAAAAAATAATTAAATTATCAAATGGAGTATTATAGAAAAATATTATTTTCTCTAATAATTCATTGATTTTATCTTTTTTTAATATCATTATTGTATTCCATGATATTTGTAATGATAAAGTTATTCTGATGGAATAATTTTCGTTTAATCATTCTGGATATTAGACAATAAGATTAAAAACATTGGAAGTTTATCTTTATCAATAGATTAATTGACAATAGAATAAAAGCTATCACTATCAATCTTGAAATCCGGAATATTTCTGATTAGTTTTTCTATATCAGGTGTAATACTATTACCTACTCAGAAAATCTCAAAAAAGAATTTCCACTGGTAAAATAAGCATGAAACATTTGTCACTAACATATTTGTTATAAGAATAATAATAATACCTTACACGAGGATTACTAATTTCTAAATCTACATATACTCAGTTCACTATCCCAAAAACCAATTTTTTGAGGCATAATATCATCAATACAAAATATAGCGAAAGAGTTGTTTACGGGATATCAATTGGTTTTGTTCTCTCCCCCAAAATACTCTTTAGTTTATTAAAGTCAACACCATTTACAGTAACTGCAGGTCAAGACCTTTAAATGAAAAGACAAACTGTCAAAATAGAAATAATATTCATATTTTTAAGATTCAATCATCCTAACTATTATTAACTATATTATACATGATTAAATAAATTCATTTTTGCCGGGGGATTGAAATCAATATGTTTAATTATAATCAAATATAAGTGAAATCATTATAACTCATCACCACATAAAAAATCAATGATGTTTATATGTTTAACACCACTTTTAGAAAAATCATGGCTTTCTGTTGTAATTAATATTGTTTCATATTTATCCTGAATTTTTAATAATGGGCTTATTTCACGGTTTAATGTTTTTTCATTTGTTAACCTGTAAGAAACTTGGATATATTTGTATTTACCTGATTTTTTACATACGAAATCTACTTCGCTCTTGTCTTTATTTCTTCCAACATTAACCTCATATCCTCTTCTTAAAAGTTCAATAAACACAATATTTTCTAAAATTTTGGTTACTTTTAAAATATTTTCTTCAATTAATCCATGATGAAATCCATGGTCTGTTAAATAATATTTTCCAAGAATTTTCATTTCTTTTTTACCTTTTAATTCAAAACATTTACATTTATTGATTAAAAATGACTGTTTCAAATATTCATTATACCTTAACAATGTATCTTCAGATGTGTATATATTATTACTTTTTAAGTAGTTCTTTATACTTTTAGATGAAAAAATCTCTCCAGTACTACTAATCATATATCGTGTGAAACGTTGCAATAAATCTACATTGCTAATTTTAAAACGTGAAACAATATCCTCAAATAATATTGAATTATAAATATCTTTAAGAGCAACTTTTTTAAACTCATCACTACCTAATGAAAATATACCTGGCATCCCACCAAAGTTAAAATACTCATCATATAATCGATTAATCGAATCATTAGTTAATTCAATACCATCAACTTCATTTTTATATTGTAAAAATTCCTTAAATGAAAATGGATATACATTTATTGTAAGGTATCTTCCTGTAAGTAGTGTTGATAACTCTCCAGATAGTAATTTTGAATTAGATCCAGTAATGTATATGTCTGAATCTATAGAAACCCTATAACTGTTAATAGATTTTTCCCAGCCCTTAACTTCCTGAATCTCATCAAAAAACAGATAAACCTTTCCTTCAACATCCTTAATTTTATCATAAACAATTTCATCCAATTCTTTTGAATGACCAATATTATTATATTCTCTTGATTCAAATGAGATGAAAATAATATTATCGTCATTAACTCCCCATGATTTAAGTTCATCAATAATATTATACATTAAATTTGTTTTACCTGACCTTCTAATCCCCGTATACACTTTAACAAAATCAGAGCCAACGTAATCCTTTAAATCCTTAATATAATCATAACGTTTAATTAATTTATTTACCATTATCCATCAACCTATATTATTTATAAAAAAAAATTCTTATGTGGATTGAAAAATTATTGAAAAATATAAAATATTCTTTTCTAGAATAAAAAATTTACGAAATTTGAAAAAAATTCAAAAACACATGGAAAAATTTCTTAAATATATTATTAAATTAATAAAATATAAAACTTTCCACATAATTTAGCATAAAAAAAAATGTAAAATAAACAGTATTCAAAAAATAAGCATAAATAAATATTAAAAAAAATAATAAAAGTAAAATAAATATTATTAAAAAATTTACAGAATTAAAAAAAGTAAATAATAAAATAATAAGATTAAGAGTATATAATAACTTTGAGTTTGATTTAAGAGTAGACTATAAAGCTTCTTTGATTAAATCATATCATCATATAATTTTAAATAAATTTTCAAATTATCCATTTTATAAACAATAGAATAAACAGTGTATTCAAACATTATTAACGTTAGTAAGTTTCGTAAAACAATTATTTAAAGAATTAAATGGAACGTAAATAAACACCTGTAATAAAACTCCAGAGAATTAATGTATAAATAGATAATCTTTCGAAGATAGGCCTATAAATATAATCTGTATTGAAAAATAGAAGTAAATAACCAATTAATCCAATTATTCCCAAAACTAAAGTGATTTTCTGATAGGATTTAAATCTATCCATAGATTTTGAAATAATTAGTAACAGTATATTACCTCCTAAAATAGTCATATTTGCACCTAAAATATGATAATAAGATGTAAATGAACTTTTAGCATGTATTAAACCAACAATTATAAAACCAATACCGCATATCAATGTGAAAATATAATATGTAATTTTGTGTTTAATGATATAATCCTTGAATTTATAGAAGCTAGAAAAAAGTATAATTAAACCAAGTAGAATAAACGCTGAATTCATCAAGAAAAAATATGGGGAGTCTGAATTAGGAATTCCCAAAGTTGAAATGGTGTATTCGAGATAAGTGTTGACTAATGTGTCATTAAATGTAAATGCACAAAGAGTCTCAGCAATTATATACCATAAACTTCCTATAATCAACATTATACCTGCGGTTTTAGATTTCATATTGTTCACTTATAAACTATTTTAATAATAAAATATAAGATTCTGAATTTATTGTTTCGTAAAAAAGTGTTTAAAGAATTAAATTAAACAAAAAAGGTAGCACTAATATTTATTAGTGAGCTAACAAGACCTCATCAAAAAATTAAAATTTTATGCACGTTCAACTGCTTCGCAAAATTCTTCAAAAGTAATTTTTCCTGAAAACAATAATTGTTCAAGCCGATCACTTTCAGTATGATCAAACCAATTTTCACAATCATCATCTTCATAATCCTTTTTATTATTCATACTTAGAAATTCTCCTAAATCTTATGTATTAATTTAGTATTTTATTATTTATAAAATTATCCAAAGAACCTCAGCACCAAAATTTTCTGTTCTTTTAACTATTTTTTTCATCATATTCCCATAATCTTTTATTGCCTTATTAAATTAAATTAAAACTTTCAAAAGCATTATCTTTAAATTCAGTGACAAAAATATCTTCATAATATGTACTGTTTAATAAAATAAGTGTTTAAAGAATATGAAAAATAAAGCATTTTCATTATACACTCTAACGATTTAGAAAAAAGAGGGGTTTGCAAGGATTTGAACCTTGAACTTAGGATTACTCCTATCAAATTATTTCTGAAGTCATAAATGATACCTGATTACACAACAAACCCATTTAAAATTAAGAGAGTACTAAACCAGTTTAAAAGTTTAATTCACCGTTTTTTATTCCATTTGTGATAAAATTATGGAAGTTTGTCTATTGAATATTTCTCAACTTTGTATATCTAATAAAAAGTAATGAACGATTTAAGCAAGGATAAAAAAAATTTTTTTTTGTTAGATATACATTATATAAAGATGGAAAATTAGAAAAAGAAAAAGATAAAAAAAAATATTAAACAAGATAAGATAAATAATCAGCTAATAATTTATTAGAATATTTTTCATAAATTGCATCCATTTTCTTAAAATTAGGTAATTGAATACTGGAATCATCTCTAATAAGGGTTCCTTTATGTTTAGGTCTTACTTTAACCTTTTTTTCAGAGGGTAATTTCACTTTATACAATAAAGAAAGGAAGTCTATGAGCTCCTTTTTATTTTTCATGTTTTGATATTCGGCGAATGAATTTTTATCGATTATATATTCAAATTTCTCATGTCAATCAAGCCATTCTATTAAAACACTATTATATGCTTTAATAGAATCATCATAATACTCACATTTTTGTTTAATTAATGCATCCATTTCTTGGATAGTGGTTAATAGTTTTTTGGATTTTAAAAATTCATCTCTTTTATCTTGAACACCATAATCAGCAAAAGAAAATGGAACATGATCTTCAAGTGTTATCAACTCTTCAATATGGTCTTCTATAAATTGATGATTTAATTCAAAGCGTTTCATTTTTTCCACTTCCTCCCATATGAATAAGTCCCAATGTCCGGTAGCTTTACAATAATCTCGGACTATACGATCTTCGGCTTCTTCCCAGGTTTCATTTTTACCAATCCAACGTTCACCTCTACCAAAAATATACCAATTACCCGATTCTACTTGATGTTTTTGATACATACGCTCCCAAATATCCTTATATTTATCATCAAATCTAATTGTAAAAAATAACCATTGTGGAGATAAAACACTAGTATCATTAATTATTTCATTGCATGTTTCTCTAAATATTCTGTGTTAATATATTCCGCTCTTTTCATTTGTAACCAACTACTCTTAATTTTATAGGTATTAAATCTTCTCCATTAGCACCTTTAACAGGTTTTCTTCCAAATTTAACTAATTCTACTTTAGATTTTTTAAGTAAAAATTCCATCTCATTTGCATAAGGAGTACATCATGAGCAATCTTTTAGCTCATTGTTTAGTTTTAGATTTTAATAATTTCCTCATATTGGTATCAAATAAATTCTTTTAATAATAGTTATAATAACTTAATGAGTTGACTTTTTCATATGCTTTTGCCTTTCGTAAAATAAGTGTTTAATAAATTGAATTAAACAACAAAAATTTTTAAATTCAATTATTCTTCTTTTTGATAATCAATAATCGCAAAAATCCTTTTGATACTTGAAAATGATGTTTCAATAGAAGCCATAGAGGAACTTAATTTTTTAATAGGTTTTGTTAATATTCCCCATACATAATAATCGCCAAAAGGGTTCCTAGCTGTATTTCATGACCTACTAAAAGATAAATCCCTGCAATATAAACAGTAATATTACTTATATTTGTTAAAAAGGTTGTAATATGTACCATAACCTTAGCAATATTTCTGGATTTGACATAATAACCATTTACAGTTTGATTTATTTTTTCAAAGCCTTTTACATGAGATGAATCACGATTTGCCAGGCCTCTTTCAAAATAACCCATCATTCGCCCCATATGATTTTGATGACCATTAAATTGGTTTTAGATTTAACATGACATACATATAAACAAATTGCATAAATCGGCAATATAGCTAGATAAACTAAAGCCAGTCTAAAGTCTGTCATTAAAATCAAAACTAATACAAAAATTATCAAGAGAATTTGTGCATAGATTTCAGAAAAGCGAAAAGTGATAAACTCCCTGATAATCATTAAATCGTTGCTTAGTCTAGATAGAATATGGCCTTTTGAATTTTCTTGAATAAATCCTGAACCAACAACATCAATCTTATCAAAAAGTTAATTCTTAAATTATATGCTACTTTTTCACCAACAATCCCCATGATTCTTTTTGGAGGTAATTTAAACAGAAAACCTACCGAATATAAAACAATTAGCAAGGCAATATTAGTATATATAGCAATATCGTTGGATGAATTTACATTTGAAACCAGTAAAATCAAGAGTCTTTCCTGCAACTTTAGGAGCATAAACATACACAATGTATATTATATACTATTCTATTCATGTATGAAAGTCAAAAATAATATAACATTTCACTTAAACTGAAGTGGAATAACAAGAGGCCATATATGTAATGTTTTTAAATATAAAACTAAATGTTTTGAGGCTTTCATAATTTTAAGTGTCAAATTGGCTTTCAATGGTTATTTATTGGACATGAATTCCTATCTGATTAATCATAAAATATTTATTCAAATATTATCAAAGTCAATATTATGACATATAAATTAGATAAAATTACAATTAGATTAAAGAATACTCCTGAAGGGATGGCTAAAATTAATGAAATTTTCACAGATATTGTATCTGGAAAAATTCCTCTACTTTATAATTCTGATAAGGAATTTATTGAGGGTCTTGCTCCAGTATCACAATATTCAAATTATGAAAGTGATGAAACCGGAGAATATGATTTAAGTATAATGGCAGTTGAAAAAAATTTCTTTGAAATACTGGAAAAGGAAGTTCAAGATGGTAAATTTATTAAATATGATGTTGCAGGAGACGATGTTTTAAATTGTGCTCAAGAAGCATGGCAACAAGTATGGGATGATTCTAAAAACAATACCATTAAAAGGAGTTTTAATATTGATTATGAAAGCACTGTGCCAAAGGAACTTACATCTGATGGAAAAGCACACTGTTACCTATATATTGGAATAGATTCTTAAAAAAATTATTGTTTAATATTATAAAACCCCCTTTTAAATCTAAGTATAGATTTCATCATTTCTTTGATAAACTGTTACGTTTCCAAATTCTTTTATTGGTGAGTAATAAGTTAAATTAACTGGATTTATGCCTATAAAATAATCTGCATCATTATCTAAAAGTTTTTCATCAAGATGTCTCTCCTGCTTAATACCTTTTACATGTTTAATCTCTTTTTTTAAATAAAAGGTATAAGCCGGACCTCTATCAGACATGATAATTCCATCTTTATCTTTTATCCAATTTGCAGCATTCTTTTCATCAATGACATTTTTATCATCTTTTAAACTGTCAATATATTGGATGGATGAAATCAACATTAATAAAATTATAAATAGTGGAATCAACTGTTTTAGATTAATATTTCTAATTTTAATATCTTTCATTTTTATAATTAATGTTTCAATAGATAATGTTATTAAAAATACAAAACCTGGTACCAGTGATATAAAATATCTTTTGAGTTTTATTAAATGTGCAGAAAAAAACACAAAATAAGATAAAAAAAACCCTATCATAATAATATTAAGCAGTAAATAAGGATATCTTGTTGAATTTATATCATCAACATTATCATATTTTAAAAAGATTTTTGTATAGGAGTATGCACATAAATAAAGACCTATAAATAAAATTATCTCAGAAATTATAAATGAAATTAAGCTAGCAGTGAAAAATGATATTAAAATCAAAATAATTGATACAGCAAAAATCAAATACATTATTTTTGAAGAAACATCCCATTTATACATTTGTATTCTTGAATTTTTAATTTTAGAAAATGAATCTTTAAAATTCTTTACAACAAAATAAATAGTTACAATTAATCCAATTATAAATATTGCTAATATAATTTTTCCATACTGATAGGTAATGATATGTGGAATAATTTTAAAATAAAAAAATAAATCATTTCCCATTAAATTACTCTCACTAGTAGCGAATTTAAGAGATGCCCTTGATGATATTTCTTGTGCTTGATTTATAAATCCTAGAGGAATTTTATTTATGACAAAATAGGCTAAAAAAGGGATTTATAACTCCAGCTATAGCTCCTTTAACAAGACCTTTAGAGTATTTTTTAATATTATAAAAAAATCTAGTCTTAGCCATAAAATATAACAACATTAATGGGAAAATAACTCCTGCAGGATATTTTGTAAAGAAACTTATTACTGCTAATGGAATTGCAATATAAAAATAGTTCTGATTTTTTTCCATTGCTAAAATAAAGAAATATATTGCCCAAATCATTAATGCAGTAAAAGGAATATCTAACATTCCATTTCCCACCCATTTCAGATTTATAAGGAATGCACCATATACTATTGAACCAAAAATAGAATAGTAATTGTTAAATCTTAATTTTAAAATATAATACATTCCAATTATTCCAAAAATGTGAAAAATTCCAGCGGTGAATAAAATACTATATTCTGATACAAAACCTATTCTAAACAAAAGGGATGTTAAAAAGGGTATGAACGGAGGAAAATAGTTTACAAACTTATATCCTCCAATTTGTATACCTGCTAATCTTAATGATTCAATTAAATAACAATATACATCTTTATAATGAGTTCCTATTCCTCTTTGATGTATGATATTTTCATAAACAATTGTAATTGTTATTATGAGTGAAAATAATAGAACAACTATTAATGATATTCTATCAGCCATTTTTTTATTTATATTCAACAATTTTATCCCTCTTTTATTAAATTTATTAGTTTATATCTATAAATTTTATTAATATTTTATTTTAGACCAGTATATCTTATATTTTTATTTAATAAGAATATTTTATTATGGTTTTAGGTCTAGCCAAAAAAATATAATTTATTTTAAAAAAAAAAAAATCCAAATAATAATTAGATATTAAATTAGAAAATTTTTTTAGAAAATGAGGGCGGGACAGGAATATATTTGAACAAAAATCATTAGTTTTCAATAGAAATACATCTTAAAATTAAAAAATATTTAATATTAAACTAAATATAATGAAATTGTTTAATTAGATTTTACTAAATCCTATTCATGATCCATCTTCAAAATATTAATATCATATAATATTATTTTTTTACTTTAATATAAATATAATTCTTTTAAAAACTGGCATAAAATTTTTAATTTAGATTATTTATGTTCCAATGATTGAATTTTAAATTAAACTTGTTAAAAATAAATTGTGTTTTTATTCTTCTTTTTATATGATTTAAAAATATTTTTGGAAGAGGTTTTATATTTTAATTGATTCAAGATGATATTTAAGTTTTCAATATGTATTAATATTTTGTTTAATCAAAATGATAAAATTCCTTAAAATATTATATATAAGGTTTTTTAGGAAATTTTTTGACCATATTATTTTAAAAAAAAAAAGCCTATATTTTCTTATAAATTATAATCATTTATAAGTTTAATTTAATTTAATTTAATTTTTAAACACTGATTTTACAAAACAAAAAGAACACAGATTGTAATTAAACTAAATTTAATTTTTTTACAAGAATTGACTCTTCATTATATAATTCTATCAGATGATTTAAGCAGATAATAATTATCTGATCTTTTATAGCTAAACTTTCATCTACATCACTAGACCTCTCATCAATAAGATTTACAATATTATCTTTTAAGCTCTCTCGTGGAGGATGAATATCTAAATAATTTAAAATAAGATTAGAAATATCACTAATTGTAATTTGAATATTAAACAGTTTTTCATTCTCATCAGATGATTCAATGTTTTCCTGTAAAATATTACTTAAAACAAGGATAGTTGTTTTATTAAAATATGACTCTTTAGCTAATACCTTTTCATTAATAAGTCTAATACTTTCTGTATTTAAATCAAAATAAGATTTTAAATTATTTTTTGACTCCTTCTCAACAGAATATGGTAAGAATAAAAAGTTAAATACAGATACAATAACTACACCTAATACAACCCAAAGAATTTTTAATAACATAGCAGCAGGTAGTGAAATATAAATTAATGCAGACATTATAGAAATTATAGTTGATACACAAGATACTACCAGTCTATTTTTTAAATTAAAAACTATAATTAATATACAAATAATAGAAATAACCGTTATTAATGTAGAAGTATCTATTGGCATATATTTAACGAATATTAAAACAAATACAAATAATAATGAACCTAAAAGCGTTCCTTTTATACGTGTTTTTGCAGTATAACTAATATCATCAATATATGGAACCATTAATGAAATACTTACAAAAATTAACCATTTTGTATAAGGGAAATTATATACTAAAGTAAAAAGCTCTAAAACAAAAAGGATAATAGCCATTTTAAGTGCAAAAATAAATTTAGCTGACTTAAAAGAAAAATTTCTTTTAAAACCACCTATAATTAAACTCCAAATAATTTTCCTATCTGGAAAAATAGTATCGGTATTTAAATCCTTAACGATCTCATGGGATAATATTTCCAGATTTAAAAGTACAATAGACATTTCTTTAGTTTTAAAATTTATCCCATCAAATATTTCAAATGGATTAGCTTTTTCAATATTATATAAAGTTTTTTTAATATATTTTAACTCCTCTGATGTGAAATCATATATTGAGATTAATACTCCAATATACTGAAGAGCTTTAACAATATTTAAAACACCCTGTTGAGCATAATTTGGAAAATACTTATAATCAAAGTTATTATAAATACCTGAATAAAAACCCTTAATAGAATTAAAATCATCTATAGAGACAGGTTTACCTTCTAATTTTAAATCAATTCCATTATATAATTCATTAAACAAATGATCAATATTCTTTATAGATAATTTATATACCTTCTTATGATTAATAATGAGGTTTAAACTTATAATAAAAATTACACCAATAATCAGGGATAAAATAGTCACTGGTAAATCCTCTAATCTTATATGAGCTGAAACCAGCATAAAATAGCTTAGTAAATAAGGAATATAAACACTAACACCAAAAAGATTATAGGAAGAGAAGGTTGTTAAAAAGACAACAATGAATGTTAAAATACATCCTGCAATTGTTAAAGGATTATTTAAATAAGCAGCAAATGCAAAAATTATAAATAAAAATAATATTTTAAAAAATGATTTTTTTGGTCTGAAAGATAAATCATAAGATAAATTCAATAATCCTCCAAGTATAATAGGTATACATAGCCCCCTGACAGGTTCTGCAAAAACAAAGAAATAAATTACAAGAGCTAAAACCATTATAAATATAATAATTTTATTTTTAACTGTATTATTCAATATTACACCTACTATACATGATTATAAAAACATAACCCTTTTTACAAAATTTTATACCACACAATAAGAACAATATTAAAATATTAATAATATATAGCTCAACTGATTAATTAAATATTTCCTCAATGTAATATATTTAATTTAAAAAAATAGATAAATATTGGATAAAAAAAAGAATCTATCTAAATAAAGATAAAAAAAGATTAATAAACATATAAAAAACGATAAGAGAGAATATATTAGAGAATATATTTAATTAAAGAAAAAAATTATCCTTTAGATAAAGCATGGGGCAGGAAAACAATTATATTAATAATTGATGCAAATGTAACTAAGAATAAATCAATTAAATTAGCAATTATACCATATGAAAATAAAACAACAATAAACAGTACAATAACCATAAACAATGCAAAAATAGCTTCTACCCTACTAGACTTATTATTTAATTTAATTGGAAAATTCTCATCACTTTTACTAACAATATATAAAAAGAATATTAAAAATATTCCTAATGCAATTGCAAAATGAAAATTATCTGTTTTTACATCAATCCAAAACTTAAGAAACATACAAATAAATAAAAGAGCACTTGAAATATAAATCAGATACTTTTGAACTCTACTATAACCTTCATCACTTTTTTTTAATTCATCTATAAAAGTCATAATAATAATTTCATTAAAGGAATATATAATTTTTATCAAATATAATTTAATAATTATAATTAGAAAAATAGAAAATTAAAAAATTATAAATGAATGGTGTCTGCCATAAGTCTAAAAATTATTTCAAAAATCAACATTAAATCATTTATTTTAAAAATAAAGTACAAAAATTTAAAATATTTAATTTTTACGAACACGCTAAAATAAAAAA
>OMVX01000036.1 GCA_900314605.1 uncultured Methanobrevibacter sp.
ATAGAAAAAGGACTTTTAACAAGATTTATGTTAAAACTAAATTATTGGAATGTAAATAATGCTAATTAAAATTTATCACACAAGTTTTTGAAAGAGCCTCCATATGAATAAATAAAATATTTATATAAATGAAATAAGATAAATAAATATATTCCATAAATTTTAATTAATCATTTTATAATTAGGATTACTAATTAATTAAAAAAGAGTAGGAGAGTAAAAATGTCAAAATATTTTGTATCAACTGCACTTCCATATGCAAATGGTCCATTTCATTTAGGACATGTAAGATCAACATATTTACCTGCAGATATTTTTTGTAGGTATCATCGTATGATAGGAGATGATGTACTTTTAGTTGGTGCAACAGATGAACATGGTACCCCAATTGCAGTTCAAGCAGATAAAGAAGGTAAAAAACCTATTGAAATAGCTACAAGATATCATAATATGATTAAAAGAGATATTGAATCTATGAATATTTCTATGGATAATTTTGCTCGTACCACTGACCCACTACATTACAAACTTTCACAGGATTTCTTTACTTACCTCTATGAACATGATTATATATATCCCCAAAGTGAACAGCAATTATACTGTCCAAATTGTGGAAAGTTCCTACCTGACAGATATGTAGAAGGAATTTGTCCTGTTTGTGGCGGAGAAGCTAGAGGAGACCATTGTGAAAATTGTGGAAGAGCATTAGAGCCCCATGAATTAGAAGATCCTCATTGTTTAACATGTAATACAACTCCCGTTATTAAAGATACTCAACAATATTACTTTAAATTAAGTTCATTTCAGGATGAATTAACAGAATATATTGAAAATAATGAAAAACTAACAGATAATGTTAGAAATTATGCGCGAAACTGGTTAAAAGACGGTCTTAAAGATTGGACTTATACACGTGATATGGACTGGGGTATTCCTGTACCACTTGATGAGGCAAAAGGAAAAGTTATCTATGTATGGGGTGAAGCATTTCTAGGATACTTATCATCTGCAGCTATATGGACCAGAAAAAATAATCCTAAATGGGAAGAATACTGGCAGGATAATGCTATACACTTTATTGGTAAAGATATTATTTATCATCATGCAATATTCTGGCCTGCACTTTTAAAAGCACATGACTGTAAAATGCCTGATAATATTTTTGCAGGAGAATTCTTATCACTTGAAGGGCTTAAAATGTCTACAAGTAAAAACTGGGTAGTATGGGTAGATGACTTTATAAAAAAATATGATGCTGATTTACTTAGATACTATCTTACTATTGTAGCACCCTTAAACAAAGATACAGATTTTAGTTGGGACGATTTCCAAAGAAGAAATAATGATGAACTAGCTGATGTACTGGGAAACTTCCTACATAGAACATTTACATTTACAAGAAAAAACTTCCAAAACAAAATACCTGAATTTAAAGATCCATCTGATGAAGATTTAGAATTTTTAAATCTTATTAAAGAATGTCCAGAGAAAGTGGGTAATCTTATAGATAATATGGAATTTAGAGAAGGTTTAGTTGAAATTATGAAGATAGTAAAAGCTGGAAATAAATACTTTAATGATCAAGAACCTTGGAAAGCTATAAAATCAAATGAGCAAAAAGGGGCTAACTGTATTTATCTTTCAAATCAACTATGTAAAGTACTTGCAACTATACTTAAACCATATATGCCAAGTACCTCAGATAAAATTGCAGGTATTATAAATATTAACCCATCAGATAAATGGGAAAATGGAAGTGAATTTTTAGAAACTGGACATGAGATTAATAAAGCTAAGCCATTATTCAAGAAAATTGAAGATGATGAAATAGCTAAAGAAAAAGAAGAATTATATAAAAATCTTGAAACAAAAGAAAAAAAGGATGATAATATGGAACATGAAGAAATAATGTCAATTGATGATTTTGAAAAAGTAGAATTAAGAATTGGTCAAATTACTGAAGCTGAAAAAATCAAAAAATCTAAAAAATTATTAAAACTACAAGTAGATTTAGGGTATGAAACTAAACAGATTGTCTCTGGAATTGCAAATGAATATGATCCTGAAGAGTTAATTGGTAGGAAAGTTGTTGTACTTGTAAATCTTAAACCTGCAAAATTATGTGGTGAGAAATCTGAAGGTATGATTCTTGCAACAGAAAATGCAGCAGCACTATTAGGTGTAGAAGACCAATGTGAAATTGGTGAAAGAGTAATGTAAATAATTAAAATTAATAATTCCATTTAATTTAAATAAAATACCATTACAATTTTATTTTAATATTTTAATTTAATTTAATTAATTTAATTTAATTATTTTAATTATATTAGTAAAAGTTATTTAACTTACTAAAAAATCTAAGACGGCGTAGATTTTTAAAAGTCCTCACGGTGAGTTAATGGATTCTAATAGTTTAATTACAAAAGCAGAAGAATACCTTAAAAACATTACTAGAGAAAAAATAGATATAATAAGATTAAGTGATTTTGAATATTATAAAAATACTTATAATCAGTTAAATAAACAACTAGAAGTCTTAATAGATTATAAAGATAGTATGGATACCCAAGGTTATACTTCTCCTTATAGATCACTTAGTAAATATGGAATAAGTACTGTCTCTGATATAAGTGCTGAAGAGGCATCAGAAACATATAGACACAATCAATATTTTAGACTTAAAGCATCTGCTAAAAAAAATATCATTGATAGAGTTAAATCTGCTATTGATGCACATAAAATTGCAATAGGAAACTTAGATGAATATGGTCTAATACGCTGCAATAATTGTAATAAAATATATAAAATCTATGAATTAGAGAAAGAATGTAGCTGTAATAAAACCGATTACTCTTTTTTTATAAATAATGCTGGAAATTATAGAATAAACATTTTACCATTCCTTCCTCTGGGAGGAGATTATATGGTAAAAATTAGTGAACTAACAGATTGGGGAAGGGAATCCTTTAAAAAAGTTATCAATATGTTAAAACAAGAACGTAAAGGTACGGTTAAGACTGTTTCATTAATCATACGTTATAAGGAAGATAAAAAATTAATTAGAAAAAGAGTTACCCTTGATTCATATTATGTTGATAGTTATGAAGAAGAAATACGAAAACAATATGGTAATGATGTTCGTATAGAAGCACTGCAGTTTCATAGAACAAAACCTGCAATTATAAATGATAAAAATACACGTACTGCACTTGCTATAGGATATGTTAAACAAGCAGAATTAATTGCAACAAAACATAATAATGAATTATTAAAAGAAAAAATACGTAATATAGACAATTTAAATAAATATGATGAAATTATAAATAATGCAAAATATGCAAATCCCCAATATTTAGATAAAACAGATTCCCTTGAGGATTGGAGAGAAGAAAAAATCAATAAAGATCTTATTAAAGCTAATCTAAAATACAAAGATGGTCGATTAAATAGAACCTTAAAAAGTGATTTAAAAAGTAGGGAATTAATTGAAAAATCTATATTTTCAAATATAGCACCTTCCCTTATATTATGGGATATTTTCAAATATTATCTAACTAGTTCTAATGATAAACGTAAAAGACAAAGTGGTCCTTTCCCATATATCCGTAGTGAAATAGATAGACAACAACGAAAAATCTTTGAAAACATATATACAAAAGCTATAAAACTTTTAAATGAAAAAGAAGAAGAGAATATCCTTCTAATAAATGAAATGGACTTAATTTTATATAAAAAATTCAAACTTGAAGAGCATTTTAAAAATTCAAATATGAAAATAGATTATGTAGCATTAGGAGCGGCTATTCTACATAATGAATCTAATATAGCAATGGAAGAATGTATTAAAGTATTTAAAAAAGATAAAAAATCAATTGAAAATGAAATTAATAATATAGAAACCGTTGCAAAACCTAAAAGCGCTAAAAGTAAAATGTTTTTAGATTTAATTAAAAATTAAATCTTCTTTTATAATCATCTAATTCAAAAATAAACTTAATTGTAAAGCACATAAATTATTAAAGTGGCGAAATTATCAGAAAAAAAGTACTAATGAAATTTAACAAAAAGAGATTTATTTCAAAAAGAATTAGATACAATTATAATCAAAGGATATAATACTGTTGAATCTCCTTTAGACGAATAATATTTCATATTAATATTGAACACACTGATAGGAAGTGGTATAATGATATTTAAAGTAATTTATGATTCACAAAATAAGGATTACAAAAAACCATTTGGTGCAGTAAGACAAAAAGAAAAAATCCAATTCAATGTTAAGGCAAATAAAATATGTGATGTAAAACTTATCACCAAGTCAATATTTGGCTTTCAAACTTTTGATTTGAATTATGTTTGCAAGGAAAAAAATTATCACAAATATCATATTGAATTTAACACATCAAAATACTTAGGTCCTATCTATTATTACTTTGAATTAAATTACAAGGGTAAAACCTATTATTACACCAACAATAATGATACAACAGGAGGATTAGGAAAATTAGACAATGTCAAACCTGATTTCTACAATAATATAGGGAAAACTATTGATAATAAACCAGAATTATTTTATCAGGTTTATATTTATGATATCAAAAATAAAGTACCTGAATGGTTTAAAACAGGGTTAATATACCATATTTTCGTTGATAGATTCAATAATGAAGATTCTACTTTGGAATATTTTGATAAAGATTTAGTTGAAGTTTATGGAGGTAACCTAAAAGGAATTATAAATAAACTGGATTATCTTGATGATTTGGGAGCAGACATTATTTATTTAAGTCCGATTTTTGAAGCTAAAGGACATCACAAATATAATGTGGGAGATTATGAAAAAATAGCTAGTGATTTTGGAGATATAGATATATTTAAACAGTTAATTTATGAAGTTAAAAAAAGAGATATGCATCTGATTTTAGATGGTGTTTTTAATCATTCAGGAAGTGACAGTAAATATTTTAATAAATATGGCAATTATGACTCATTAGGAGCATACCAGTCCACGGATTCAAAATATTATTCATGGTATAAATTTATAGATTATCCGGACAAATATGAATGCTGGGACAATATAGATACTTTACCGGAATATAATCAAGAAAATCAAAAATTGCAGGATTATTTTTTAAATAATGAAAATTCAATAGTAAAAAAATGGTTAAATTTTGGAATTGATGGTTGGAGACTAGATGCAGCAGATTTGTTAAAGGATGAATATTTAACTAAAATTTATAAAACTGTTAAAGAAATTAATCCAAACAGCATAATTATTGGAGAGCTATGGAATGATGCATCTACATTTGTATCAAAAGAAGAAAAGAAAATAAGAACTTATATGTGTGGAAATGAAATTGAATCTGTTACTGACTATCCATTTCATGGATTGATTATAAATTATTCAAATGGAGAGTTTACACCTCAAACATTTCGAAAAAAGATATATTCTCTGATAGAGAACTTTCCAATTGAATATTATTATACCTTATCTAATTTTACAAGTACACATGACATTCCTAGGATACTATCAATATTAAATGATGACATAAATGCTTTAAAGATGTTTGTTGTTTTATTGATGACATTACCTGGAGTTCCTATGATTTATTATGGTGATGAAGTTGGTCTTAAAGGGGGAGGTGACCCTGACAATAGAAGACCATTCCCATGGAATAATATGAACACAGATATCTATAATCATTTTAAAGAAATGATAAGTATTAGAAAAAAATTTGATGCATTTAAACAAGGTTCAATTCATTTCATTGAAGATAATGACTTTTTGATATATGAAAGAAAATATGAAGATGAATCAATCTATACTGTGCTAAACAATAGGGATAATAAAGTCTTTAACATTAATCTAATTTTAGATAATATAAAATTAAAAGATATTCAGACAGATGAAATATATGATACATCAAATACTGAATTTCAATTAAAAAAATTTTCTTATAAAATATTAAAGAAAGAAAAATGTTAATTTTTTAATTAACATTAGTTGATTCTATCAGTTTATTATTAAGTGTATTTCGAGATACGAAATAGGAAATTGCACAACCTACTAATGCACCACCGATAATACCTATATATACGGCAAATACACTATGGAATACGACAACACCAATAAATCCAAAGAATATTTCTAATACAATAGATCTAATTGAAGATATAATAAAGGATTTTTTATATTCCTGCATACCTTGCAATATTGAAACTGATATTAAACCTATAGGCATTATAACTAGAAGTAAATTGAGTAGAGGTAATGCAGAATTCATAGCTGAAATTTGAAGAGTATCATTATTTATTACAAATAAATGAGAAAGCTGATCTCTAAATATAGAAATTATTATCAAGAATACTGCTGAAATCAAACATCCAATTTTAATTTCATACTTCAATAGATTTTTCATACTTTCTAATTTGTTTTGACCAAATAGATATGCTGTAATTGTAACATTTCCCTCAGAAATTGCTATAATAGGGATGATTGCAAAACCATATATTTTATAAGATGCAATAAATGCAGCTAAATCAGCAGGGGAATGTAATAAATTGAAAATAATATTTGCTAAAAATCCAAATAATGATAGAATAATACTTTCAAAAGAAACTGGAATAGCATCAATAAATATTCTCTTCATAATTTGAGTGTCTAAATGGAAAAAGGTATTTTCAAATGTAAATTTAATATTTTCACTTCTTTTCATGAAAATTACTAAAAAACAACAACATAGTGCTGAACATGTTACAGTTGCAATAGCCGCTCCAAAAACACCTAAACCAAATTTTTGTATAAGTAGATAATCTAATACTATATTTAATAATGAAGTAGAAACTAAAGCATATGTTGTTTTAATAATTTCACCTTCAGATTTTAAAATAGCAGGTATTACTGCTGAAAAGAAGAAAAATACATTTCCTCCAAATAATACATAACCATAAGTTAATGCTTCATCAAGTGCAAAAGATGGAATATTAAGTATTATTAATAAGGGTTTCAATATTAAAACTACAATTATGGAGAGTATAATTCCAATAATTAAAGTAACCACTACACTGTTATCAACAATTTGACGTGCTTTTTCATTCGATACATACTTACTTATCGCATAAGACAAGGAAGAATTAGTTGCAACAGATAAACCTGTTCCAAAACCTACTATGATTGAAAAAATGGATTGAATAAGACCAACACCAATCAAACTTGCTTGTCCACATGTTGAAACAAAAATACTATCAACTAATCCATTCAATGTCAGGCAGAACAATGAAAAAAATGCAGGAAGAGCCATTGCTCTTAATGCTCTTTTAGGATTTTCATTAACTAATTTTTTTAAATCTTCAGTTTCCCCATTTAACTTATCAAATACTTTCTTAGCACCATCAGTAAGAGGTTCTTTTAAATAAGCAGTTTTCTCATAAATTTCCTCTAGTAATAATGATGTACTTTCATCAAGATTAATTAAATCTTCAGTTTTTTCAACTAATATATCTGGTAAGATTTGGTTGTTTTCACCAGCAAGTTCACTTTGAGCTTTAAATTCCTGAAGTAATTTTTTAGTGTTATCACTAAGTTCTTTTAATTCCTTAGTTTGATCACTAAATCTATCGATTAAAAGTTTAGCACTTTCGTTAATAGGATCTCTTATATATTTTGAGTTCTCATTATCTTTAGAGAATAAGTATAAAGTGAAATCGGTAAGCTTTTTTATATCTCTAGTGTTTCGATTAATTACATCAAATAATGAGTTAGTTACATCATTAATAACACCTTCTGAATCTTTTGATTTTTCAGCATAATTATTATCTTCTAATAATTTTCTAGTGCTTTCATTAAGATTTTTTAACTCTTGAGTTTTTTCATTAAGTTTTTCAAATAACTTTTTCGTACTGTTGTCTAAAGGTTCTTTTGAACTTTCATCTATCCAATCATACATTTTAGGCATATTAACACCAAGATTAAATTAAAATAATATTGTCCTTATCACCAATTACATCATTTTCAATAATATTATTTTGTGATATTACAGCATATTCAATCGTTACTCCTTATTTAATAATACATTTATCCATCAAAACGGAATTTTTAATTTTAACACCTTTATGGATACACAAATCATTACCAATCACTGAATGAGTAACTTCTCCTCCATCTAAAACATCAAATAAAAGTTGTTTTTTAAAGATATAAATTCCCATTGAAGCATGGTTAGTTTTAGGATTTTCAGGTTTTTCTTCAAAACTTTCAATAGTTCCATTTTCATCAAAATCAAAAATACCGAAACGATTGCTTCTTCTATCGGAACATCAACATGTGCTATGGATAAATCAGCCCCCTTATTTTTATGGTCTTTATAAAACTTATTGTAATCCATAGAATATATATGATCTGCAGATAAAACTAGGATGTCTTCAATATCATCTTCAACTAGACTTTTATTCATATAAACTTTATCTGTTTCAATCATAATTACCACTTACTTTATTATAAAATTCTATATAATTTTTAATACGTTTGTCCCAAGAATTATCCGTATCATATGCATTTTTCATTAATTCCAACCATAAGTCCTTATCGTTAAAATAAATATTTTTTGCAATATTAAATGTATCTAATAATGCTTCTGTACTGAATTCTTTTAATTTGAATCCATTAGAGTTATCCAAATCATAGTCTATAACAGTATCTTTTAAACCACCAATATTTGTTACAATAGGTAGTGAAGAATGATACTGAGCAATTAATTGACTAGTACCGCATGGTTCAAAGCATGAAGGCATTAAAAACATGTCAGAAGCCATATAAATTTCACTAGCTAATTTTGAATCAAAATCGATAATTGCAACATAATTATCTAATTTATCATTTAATGCAGCATATTTATCTTCAAACTCTTCTACACCAGTTCCCAAAACTATCAATTGTCCAACATCAACAATATCATGTATAGCATCATAAATGATATTTGAACCTTTTTGTACACCGAGTCTACAAATGTAGGCAACTAAAGGAATATCAGAATTGACTTCTAATCCAAATCGTTTTTGTAAGTCTGATTTAAATTTTTTCTTTACATTTAGGAAAGATTCAAAATCATCTGATTGTCTGTCATAAATACTTAAATCCATTCCATTGATAAATCCCACAGCATTTTTCTCACAATATAAGTCCTGCAGTCCTTCACCCAAACTTGTGTGTTTAATTGACTCAGCATAATCCGGACTGACTGTAACAACATCGTCTGCATTGGAAACTGCTTCCTTCAACATATTAATATCTTCCCCGTCCCAATTATCATCAATATAATACTCAAATAAAGATTTAGGATTTGATTCATTAAATTCATATTGTCCCTGGAAATATGCATTATGAATTGATATAATATGTTTTGAAGAAATATCTCCTTTATTTTTACATAAATAGGAAACTAATCCTTCATGATAATCATTTGTATGAATAATATCTGGATTTAATGATTTTTGGTTTATCAATTCATAAATAGAACGGCTAAAGAAGGACCATCTTAATAAATCATCATCATAACCATATAGCTCTTTCCTGTTAAAATAAAAATCATTATCAATTAAATAAACATTAATATTATCAAATTTTTTATATAGAAAATTCCCACAAATTTTTTTAGAATCTATATCATAGGTAAATTTTGAATTAATAATTTTAAATTGCCCAATATTTTCAAAATCAGTAGAATCAATATTTTTATAATTAGGTAATATTGTATAAACTTCAAAATCATCATGCTTAGATAATGCATTTGACATTCCCTGAATAGCATCACCTAAACCTCCAGTCTTAATAATTCCTTCAAATTCAGTGGAAGCAAGAATAATATTCATAATATTTCCCCATATATATTAACTATATTTTAAATATATAAATAAAATTATTTAAATATAAGGTATAGATATTACAATATTTTTAGAGTGTTAATAATGGTTCTTTTTTTTATTTTAAGTTTTGTTGGCTTATTTTATTGGTTTTACACATATCATTTTTAGTAAAAGTATTTGTATTGACCTGAATCATTTGAGAATTTTTTATATCATTTTACTAAATCTATTTCTAAATTTTTAAAAAACGATAATTTTAAATATTATACTTAATAGATACTATTAAGGTTTTTGAAAGGTAATGAAATCAGAACATGTTTATGATTTTATAATATATTTTATCAGCTATATTTAAAAATATTAGTTGTAATTGACTTTATTTTATTTAATAGAATCTTAAGAAGCATCATATAAAAATAAGCGATAATAATAGAAAAATTAACAAAATAAAGAGCATAATCTATTCTGATAGAAAATCTAACACAATTAATTATGTTTATAAAAAAAATTATAAAAAAAAATTTTAAAAAATAAACATAAAAATCTTAGTTTTAATTTTTAGGATAAATAAATATTTGATATTAATTAATTATTCAAATATTTTAAAATAATTAACGAACCAATCATAAATAATAGATGATTTAATAATTAATGTGATATTAAATACCTTAAAAAGAATTAAGTGATAATTATGAGTGATAAAATTAAAGAAATACGAGACAATCCATTTAAAGCAATGTTAATATTATCAATTCCAATAATAATATTATTAATTTTTAATGAAACATACTCTATGATTGATACTTATTTTATATCAACTTTAGGTAAAACTGTTATTGTTGCTTTTGGTTATATTGCTCAGTTCTATTATTTCTTGAATCGTACAGGTAAAGGTATTGGTAGAGGAGTTTCCTCTATGATTACACGTTTGATTGGGGCAGAAAAATATGAAAATATAAATAATATAGCATTACATGGTTGTATAATAATTATAATACTTACATTGTTATTACAATTAATATTCCTATTATCTTCAGACATTATTTTAAAATTAATAGTACCTGAAAGTTCAATTCTACCTACACATATCTATTTACAGTGTTTATTTACCTTTTTAATATTTGTATTATCTTCAGAATACTTTGTTGAATTATTAAATTCCGAAGGAGAAACAAGATTATCTACTAGAATTATGATTTTAGGTGTTTTTTTAAATATTAGTTTTGATTATATATTTATAGTATTAATAAAATTAGGTATACTCGGAGCATCTTTAGGAACAGTTGTTTCATACATAATCACTACCATAATATTTTTATACATATATATTTTTCGTAAAAGCCATATTATTAAATTCAAAAAGAGTGCCTTTAAATTTGATGTATCAATTATTGTTGAAATTTTGAAAAATGCTATTCCAATAATATTAGACAGTTTAATGAGTACAATCGCAGGTATTTTAGTATTAACAGCTCTGAAACAATTTGCTCCGCCAAGTACACTAATTGCTTTTGTTTTAATACTTAGAGTACAAATGTTACTGTTTACACCTATTTCCGGTTTATCTAGAGCATGTAATATTATTGTTGGATATTTATTTGGTGCTAAAAGATATAAAGATGTATTAAAACAGATGCATAATTCGATTTTAGTTTCATTTTTAATCAATATTTTAATCAGCGTAATTTTAATATTATTTTTAAAGATTATTATAGGATTATTCACAAAAGACCCTATTGTTTTAAGAGAGACCCAAAAAATTTTTTATGTCATATTAATAGACCTAATTACCTTTTCAGTAATACATAATGGTAATCAAGGATTAATTGCAATAGGATATAGTTCTCACTCATTTTATTCAGTTATTGTTCGAATAGTATCTTTATTGGCATTAACAGGTATTTTAGCTTATTTATGCAAATTTGGAGAAATAGGTGTCTTCAGTTCATTATTATTATCTGATATTATACAAGGAACATACTCCTATTTCAGATTTAAACATTTTGTTTTAAAAGAAGAGAAAAAATCTAACACTACATAGAAATTAGAAATTTTTAATTGGCTAAATACTATTTATTGTTTAAAATATAATAAATTGTTCTAACAGGAATATTAGTTTGATTAGATATTTCTTTAACACTAAGATTATCGCTTTTGAGTTGTTTAACTTCCTCTTTTAATTCATCAGAATATTTTCTCTTATAACCTTTAAGTTTAATATCTGAATATTTTTCTAAAATATAATAAACCTGTTTTACTGTAATATTAAGGTTTTTGGAAATTTCCTTAGGAGTTAGACCTTCATTTTTTAAACAGATTACTTTATCAATAAATTCTTTTGAAAATTTAGGTTTTGTTCCCTGATTATACTCAATTTTAACTTCAATATTTAATTGTTCAAGCGCATCTAAATATTTATGAGGAATTCGATCATATAAACTTTTAGAACATGTAATAAGTTTTAAAGAAGGATATTCATCTATTAAATCAATGATCTTTTTAGAACTTAAAGCTTCTGTTATATGAACTTTCCAAATATTAGTCTCCTCTACCATTATAACACTTTTAAGTTTAAATTAAATATTAAAATAACATGAACTTATAAAAATTAAATTAGAATAAGTAAATATTATTACTTTAAAAAATAAATTAATCTTATTACATTTAATATATATAGAATAAATTAATTTATATATTTTATGATTTAAGACACAACTTAAAGAAAAATTGAAATAATATTTCTAAAAATATCTTATTTTAATAGGGAATTCCTTAAATTCTAAATTTGATTAAATTATTAAATTTGTCATCTCCACTAACAATAAATTAAAAAATTATGATAAAAAAAGGAATACCTCTAAACACATTATAGAAAAAATTTAAAAAAAATAAAATAAAATAAATATTTTCCAAGAGAAAAAGAGTTTGATAAAAAAAATAAAATGATTCATTAATTATTTATAATAATCTTATCATAAAAAATAATAAATAAGTATTAAAATAGTCATCTAATTAATAGTATAAATATAAATTATAATTTTAAAATAATAATATTAATCCGATAGAAAAAAAATGGAGAGGTAAAATGTCAAAAAATAGGATTGAATGGATTGATTTTGTACGGGCTATTGCAATTTTAACCGTTTTATATGTCCATGCAACCGATGGAATTTATATTATCTCTTCAAATACTATTTTAAATTATACTATATACTCTAGAATATTTAACTTTGCATCACTTTACATTGGTAGAATCGGTGTTCCATTCTTCTTAATGATTACTGGTTATTTATTATTAGATAGAACCTATAATGATAAAGATGTAAGGAATTTTTGGCGGAAAAATTGTAAAGAAATTATTATAGTAACAATAATTTGGACTATAATTTATGCCCTTTGTTTACAATTTATTACGGTTAACAGTCATCAAATTAGTTTAAATGAATCTGGAACTTTATTCTTCAGTCATATGTGGTATATGCCAATGATTATTGGAATGTATCTGTCTATACCATTTGTTTCAACTGCAATTAAACAATTTGACACCGACACAATTTGGAGTGCAACTATTGTATTTACACTTATAGCATTTTTACTACCATTTCTTACTACATTACTTTCAATGAATGGAATTAAAAGTGTAAATATTCAATATTGTCTCGGATTTAGTGGTGGAGTATATGGAATTTACATAATACTAGGATATTTAATTAAAAAAGGGAAATTTAAAAACATACCTAGTTATCAACTTGGAATAGTTGCACTACTATCATTTATAATAACTTTATTCTTCCAATATTATACATTTATTAAAGGATATGACTTTTACTTATGGTATGAATTCCCATTTATATTAACAGGATCCTTTGCATTATTTGAATTATGTTCAAGAATAGATAAAATAAGGGCATTCCCATTTGTATCCTTTTTATCTAAATATTCATTTGCAGTATTCTTAGTTCATAATATATATAGAATACCTTTACTTCCATTAATAGTTGACTTACCCTTTTCCGAACCAATAAAAGCTATAATTCTTTGGATACTATTAATATTCTTAAGTTACCTTACAACTATAATTATTTATAGAATCCCTAGATTTGGAAAATATGTTTTATATATGGAATAATATTTTAACAAACTTATAAAACATTTAATTCAAAGACATAAAACTCTAAATAGCTTAAAATAAACAAAAATATTTTTAACAAATTTAAAACTAAAATTAGATTAAATTAGAATATATAGTCTATTTATTGAATTATAATAAAAAATACTGGTTAATATAAAATATATACTCTTAAATTAAGTATAATTTAAAAAAATAAGATTAAAATAAAAAAATCATATAGACCATGAAAAATAATAAAAAAAAACAATAAAATTAAAGCTCTTATATTAAAAAAACAATGAAAAAAATAAGAAAATTTAGCTAATTATATTATAAAAAAAGAATGATAAAAAAATAAGAAAATAAAAAAATTATACTTTAAGAGTATGCATCAATAGATATAGTATAATTTTGAATATTTTCCTGATCTAAAACAAAAGTATAATCTCCTGAACCTTTACCTGAAATAACAGTTTCATTAGTTTCATTATCATTAACAGATAAAATAGAATTTTGAACGATATTTTGACCATTTAATAGTTGTATCTTTAATATACCATTTTCATTTTCTGCTGATTGAGCAACAATAGTAATCTTATACTTGTCACCATCATCTTTCAAGCTAAAGGAAGGTTCAGTATTTGAATATGTACCAATATGTTTCCATGATTTTTCTTTATCTGAAGAGTTCTTATCTTTATCTTTATCTTTTGATTTGTCTTTTTTCTTATCTTTATCTGTAGGTTTAACCTTGGACTTGTGAGAATTTTGATCAGACTTTTTATTTAAATTGGTTGATTTATCAGATTTTTTAACATCTTTATTATCATAAGTAATATTTTTAACTTTACTAGTATCTTTTGTAGTATCATTATGATTACTAGTTTGGTTATTATGAGAACTATGAGATAAAAATGGAGAAGATACAACATCAGCAATATTTGGTAAATCAAGTAATGTTTCTCCACCATTAGGATTCTCAGGTATTACAGCAAAACCTACAGCAAGTGCAGATACAAGAGCCACAATAGCAACAGCAGCAATTAAAATTAACCTATTTACACCTTTTTCATCCATAAAAAACACCTTTTTAATATCCTTTAATCTTCATAAGAATATAAGAACCTAAAAACAATATAAGGAAAAAAATAATAACCAAAACATATAATAATCTTTCTTTAACCTTAACCATATCATTAGGATTATTTTTCAAACTAACATTTCGCCTATATTCCTTAACTATATTAGGCTCATCAATCAATTCACCACAATGTGGACAGTATTTACTATTATCATCAGCAACCTCACCACAATGTGGACAGAATATAGTCATTAAATTCACCTCATATTATTTAAATTATATATATTATTTGATTTTATAATAATATAAAATTTTGTATATAAAATAATTTAAAAAAAAGAAAAAAATATCCAAAAATGAAATACTGATAAAATAAATGTTAAAAATTAAAAAATATAAGAATAATAATGTAAAAAATTTATCTATAATGTTTTAAAGAAAAAATAAGTTAAATTTTAATTGAGAGTAAGTTAAATTGAAATCCCTTTTATCACCATCATTTAAAATAGTTAACATAGGCCAACACCAAATTCCTATGTTAATATAATAACCGAAGTTATTATAAACAAATATTGCCGTATTATCCACCATCATCTTCATAAAAAATAGTTAACACCAACAACATCAAAAAAATAATACAAACAATAAATGTACTATCAATTTAACTTAAACTCAATGAAAATATTTAAAAAAATATTTTCATAAATATATTAAAAAAATTAAATATAAATAGTTTACTATAAAATAAAGTAAGGAAGTAAAAATATTAAAAAAAATTTTCTGATACAAAACTAATATTAATTTATTAAACAAAAATAACTAAAAAGTTAATTAATTTACTAAAAATACAAATATAAATATTTAATATTATAATGTAAATTGAAAATTTAAATAAATCAATATTAATAAAATATCTATTTATAAAAAATATAATAAAAAATCTATTTTATAAAAAATATAATAAACTATTAAGTGTCTGCTAAAAATATAAACTTTATTTCAAAACTCTCAAATAATCCTTAGATATAAAAATAAGGAAATAATTTTTTAATAAAATATAAATTTGGCTGACAGTCATTAATAAAAAAATATGTGATATTATGAAGAAAAGTATAATAATAGGATTACTTTTAATATGTGGAATAATCTTCTCTTCCGCTATATTTGCTGAGGCAAATATTGATCCTAGTAATAATAATGGAACATTAATTATAAATGGTGAAAGTAAAACAATATCTAATAGTAAATATTATACTAATCAATCTAATGAGAATACAATCATTATAATGAATGGTGGAAAATTAATTGGAAAATCATTAAATATAATAAAAGAAGGATCATCTGAATCATCTAATACAAATAATATTAATAATCAAGATTCAAATCCTGAAAATAAAGATAAAGACAATAATACACAAGCTCCTCCAGAAAAACCTGGAGAAAATTCAACAAATAGTGGAAACCCCCCTGAAAAACCAGGAGAAGATTCAGCAAACAGTGGAAACCCCCCCTGAAAAACCAGGAGAAGATTCAGCAAACAGTGGAAACCCCCCTGAAAAAACTGGTGAAATTTTAGAAAACAATAGTGGAACTGAACCTGAAAATAATCAAGAAATAGGTTCAGAAGACTCCGAATTCTATGGAATTAATGCAGCAGTATTAACATTATATAATAGTAATACTACAATTTCAGACTCTGAAATCACTACAAATGGAAATGGAGCAAATGCAGTCTTTGCAACAAATAATGACAGTAGCCATAGTGGAGCTACTATCAATATTAAAGATGTTGAAATCCAAACTTATCAGGATAAATCAAGAGGACTTGATGCAACATATGGCGGAATCATTAATGCAGAGAATGTGAAAATCAATACACGAGGAGGAAGTTGTGCTGCTGTTGCAACAGACCGTGGCGAAGGAATCGTTAATGTGATTAACTCTGAGTTGAACACAGGTGTTGATGGAGGTACAGGTAAAGGATCTCCTTGTATATATTCTACAGGAAATATTACCGTGAATGATTCGGAAGGAACAGCACAAAATGCACAAATTGCATGTATTGAAGGGAAAAATAGTGCCAATATTGTAAATTCTGAATTTAGATGCTCTGCTAAAGGTAATCGTGAAAGTAGTGGAGAATATGTTGATTTAGGAGGAATATTTATTTATCAAAGCATGAGTGGAGATGCAGATAACGGAACTGCAGTATTTAACGGAAAAGATTCTACATTATCTATTTCTTCAGACTCTGAGTATTACAAAACCGCACCAATGTTTCATGTAACTAATACAGCATGTAATATAAGTCTTGATAATACTATTTTAGAATTTGGAAGTAATATTCTATTAAATATTTCATCACAAGATCAATGGGGAGAATCAGGTTCTAATGGTGGAGATGTGGAATTTAAAGCTAATAATGAAAATTTAAAAGGAAATATTATTGTGGATAATATAAGTAGTTTAAAATTCAATCTAAAAAAAAGCCAATTAGAAGGTGGAATAAATCCTCAAAATAATTCTGGAAATACAAATATTTTCATTGAATCTGATTCTACGTGGACCTTAACAGCTAATAGTCATTTAACTAATTTAACAAATAAAGGAACTATAAACTATGGTAATTATACATTATATGTTAATGGAAAAGCATATAATGCTTCAAATCCATATAAAGGATAATACCAGATAAATAATATAGTTATAGATGATAAAACATCATCTATACATTTTCTTTTTTTTAGAATAATATAATTTAAATATTAACTTTTAATAATTAATTATACACTTAAAATCAATTATTAAATATTCTAAGAAAAAAATTAAAAACTGTATAAAAGGTAATCTAGATTAAAAAAAAAAAAATGAAAAATAAGATGAAAAGATTAGATAGCTAAAGGTTTAAAATTGTTAAGATTATTAAACTCTTTAAGAGTTGTAATGCAAAAGCTTTTATCCTTATCAGACAATTGATTACCTTCTTTAATAATACAAACAAGATACTCTTCACCATCAATATTAACTTTTTCTTCTACACCTGTAGTATTTGATTTATTATCAATATAATAATAAAAATTATTCTCAATATTTGATAGAGTATAACCATTGCTTGAATTACATTTTAAGGTTATATTATTAGATGTATCATTATATTTATCAATACTTAACTTAGTATGTAAATCATAAATTGACAAACCATCCGTAATGTCACTAAAACCTGTAGGGGATTTTAAGGAATTAATATCTGCTCCACTAATAGCTGTAATGAATAAAAATGAAAAAGTGGAAATTATTATAATTTTATTTATATATTTCATAGAAATCAACCATAATATTTTTATTATTTTATATGAATTTTACATAGATTCTATAATAAATATAGCTTATTATATTTTTATTTTATGTATATTTAATGAAGATAAAAAATCTTCTTACTAAAAATTTCAACTTTTTTATAAATGTAAATTTATTTAATTAAATACCAATTATAAAATTTAATCCTAGACTATCATTTAAGTTCATTCAATAAATTTTAGTTTTAAAAAAAAAATAATTCAATTTATTAGTGATTAATTATTAAATTGTATAAAAATATTAAAATATTTAGAAAAAAAATTGAATAAGATAAATATTAGGTAAAATCGGAAAATATATATGGTTTTTAAGATAAAATGAACATGTATCATTAAATGTGAACAATATTAATTTATATACATAAAAATTAAAAAAAAAAGAATAAAAATGTGTAAGAAGTATATGTTGATTAAATTAAGAAGAAATAATTAATAATAAAGCTAATTATTATTTAATTATTCCATAATAAGACAATGAATAATATTTAAAGCTAAAACGTGAGAAATATGATGAATAGAGGATTTGATTTTTTAAAACGAAAATATTATGAAATTTTACTCCCTAATCTTTTTACAGAACTGTCTGATAAAATAGGTACAATATTAGATGTTATAGTTGTTGGATTTCTTATAGGAAGTACACAATTACCTGCATTAAATGTTGTTTCTCCTTTCTTTTTAGTATCTGCAATTATATATGCTTTATATGGTCAAGGTGGAAGTTTATTAGCTATTAAAGCAAAATCAGATTTAAAGCAGGAAGAGGCAGATAGATATTTTACTTTTTCAATTGTTGGATGTATACTTAGTTGTTTAATGTATATGCTTTTCTTATTTGTTTTTGCTGATTCTCTTTTACACCTTTTAAATATTCCTCCAGTTATATTTAATACAAGTAAAACTTATTTATTGATAATATCTGGATATTTCACTTTAAATACATATATGCGAGTTCTCGCTTATTTCCTTAAGTCTGATGGAAAAGCTAAAATAACATTACGTGCTGTAATTATTGCAAATATAATTAATCTCGTTTTGGATTTCTTATTGTTTAATTTATTTGAAGAAAAGATTGTAGGTATTGCTTTAGCATTAGTTATTGGGTATTTAGTAAGTGCAATTTATATTTCAAAATATTTATTTGACGAAGAGGCTACTTTTAAATTAATTTCACCAACAAAAATTTCCTTGATAAAATTAGATAGATTTAGAAGAACTGCTTTACGTAAAACACCAGAATTAGTAGCACGAGTCTTTTTAGTATTAAAAACAAGTGTAATGGTTTATTTATGTGCTACTTATTTAGGTGATACAGGTCTTTTAGCATTTTTAGTCTACGATAATCTTGAAACAATAGTTTATATGTTTGTTTCTGGAATAACAAAGACAATTTCTCCATTTTTAACATTATTCTACAACGAAAACGATTATCCTTCTGTAGA
The DNA here is from genome assembly GCA_900314605.1 of uncultured Methanobrevibacter sp. Classification (GTDB taxonomy): domain Archaea; phylum Methanobacteriota; class Methanobacteria; order Methanobacteriales; family Methanobacteriaceae; genus Methanarmilla. The sequence goes on from OMVX01000036.1 coordinate 19,852, forward strand.
ATATATAACAAAACTATCAACAAAACATGTTTTAATCTTTATTATTACAATAGGTGTTCTTTTTATAGCATTCCCACAAATATTACTTACAATATTCAATATAACAGCAGCAAAAGATCAAATAATTATTGCACTTGCTATACGTATAACAACCATCGGTTTAGTAGGAAGATGTATATGTATGATTATCTCTAATTATACTCAATCCATTTCTGAATCTAGAATTTCTGCTGTAATAAACTTTTTACAAGAAGGAATATTGCCTTTTGCTTTAATAGCAATGTTAATTCCAGTTTTCAGAGGATTAAGTATTTGGATAACACTAACTTTAGCAGATACAATACCAGTCATTGTATATCTTGGAATAATTTTATCTAAAAAGAAAAAATACTCAAATCTTAAAAATTGTGCATTGATGATACCTAAAACCATTTCATTCCATTGGACCAGTATTAGAGGAAACTTTGAAGAAATGGACGACAATATGCAAGAATCAAATAAAGATATTATAAGAAATATTAAAAATTTATTTGAAGATGATTATCTAATTATCGCAGGAGCACTTGAAGATATAGCTAAAAATTTATTTATTATAGAGAAAACCGTATCCGAAATCGATATTTCTGTAATTGTAAATGATGGTTATATAGTATTAAGATTTATTTATGATGGAGAAAAATATGAACCATTTAAAAATAAAGAACTATTAGAACAACAGCATATTATAGATTTAAATAAACTAGAACATTACTTTGACTATTACAGAATGTTTGATATGAATTTTGCATATGTTAAAGTATTTAAAAATTGAACTTTACGCAAAAGTTCAATTAAACTTCTTTTTTTTCTTTGATTTTTATAATTTGAATAAAATAGATTTATGAAATTTTATTAAAAAAATTTACATTATATAAAAAAAGGGTTTGTAGAAATCCAATTTTGATTGTTTTAGAGTTAAACAATAATGAATAAAAATAATTATAATTAAGTTTTTTTTTAAAAAAATAATATAAAAAGAAGATGGGTCATGAATAGGCTTTAGTAAAATCTAATTAAATAATTTAATTATATTTAATTTAATATTAAATATTTTTTAATTTTATTAATGTATTTCTTGTCCCACCTTCAAAAATAGAAAAAAAATTGATTTTTATAAAAATTTTGTCAAAAATTAAATAGGATTTCTACAAAGTCAAAAAAAACTATAATAAAAATAAAAACTAAAAGTAAGTCTATGGTTAAAAAAAATAGATTACCTTACAAAGATATACATACTCGTCATCACAAAAAAGCTGGTAAAAATCTAGCATTTGTCTTTTTTATGAATTTAACATTTAATATTATTGTAATTATAGGAGGCCTTGCAACCAACAGTATGGCTATTCTTTCTGACTGCATTCATGATGTATCAGATACAATATCAATAGGGTTAGCATGGGTTTTAGAAAAGATATCTCAAAAGAATCCCTCAAAGAATTATTCATATGGTTATGAGAGATTTTCAATATTAGGTGCAGTTATAATTTCTGTTTTTGTAATATTTATGGGATTTGTAATATTATCAGAGGCTATTCCCAGAATATTTTCACCAGAGGGGGTTGATAGTAGTGGAATGCTTATTGTAGCAGTTGTAGGGATAATATTTAAATCTGTTTCAGTTTACAGACTTCATAAAGGAGAAACATTTAATGAAAAAGCAATATTATTACATCAGTTAGGAGATATCTTTGAATGGATTGCTATTTTAATCTTGAGTTTGGTTTTAATCTTTTGGAAAGGATCACCTAACTTGGATCCTTATGTTTCAATTGGAATAGCAATATGGTTAATATTCAACCTAGGAAGAAATCTCCACAAATCATTAGAAGTACTCCTTCAAAAGGTACCTGATAGTTTTAATAGTGAAGAATTCTACAGACAGATTATGGGACTTGATGGAGTTAGAGATATTGAAGATTACCACATATGGTCCCTTGATGGAATCGACACAATAATGACACTAAAAGTTAATGTTGATTTAAAAAAAGACACTTTCCTAATCAAAAAAGAAATCACTGAAATTTCAAAACAATATAATGTTGTAGATATTACAATAGAATTTACATAATAATAACCCCTGATAAATAATAGAATAAATATAACCAATAACACATAATTTTGAAAGTGAAAAAAATGGGAAGAGAATATAATTTTTTAAAAGAAAAATATTACAGACAGCTAATACCTAATCTCTTTACAGAAATCTCTGATAAACTAGGAAATATATTAGATGTTATAGTTGTTGGATTACTTATTGGAAGTTCCCAATTACCTGTGTTAAATCTTGTTGCCCCATTTTATTTAGCTTCAACAATGATATATGCATTATATGGCCAAGGTGGAAGTTTATTAGCAATTAAAGCTAAATCAGATAGAGATGATGAAAAAGCAAATGCTTATTTTACTTATTCTATTGTTGGAGCCTTATTAAGTTGTTTAGTCTATATACTTTTCGTTTTTATTTTTGCAGATCCCATTTTAAAACTATTAAATATACCAGAAACTCTTTTCGAAATAAGTAAAACTTATTTATTCATAGTAACAGGTTTTTATACTTTAAACGTATATATAAGAGTTCTTGCTTTTTTCCTAAAGGCTGTTGGAAGGGCTAAACACACATTAAGAGCAGTGATTATTGCAAATATAATAAATCTTGCTTTGGATTTCCTATTGTTTAATGTATTTGAAGAGAAAATTGTAGGTATCGCTATAGCATTAGTTATTGGATATTTAATAGGAGCTATCTATATTTCAAAATATTTATTTGATAAAAATGCTGAGTTTAAGTTAATTTCACCATGGAAATTATCATTTAAAGATTTAAACCTATTTAGATTAACTGCACTATGTAAAACACCTGAATTTATAGGAAGAATCGCTATGGTTATTAAAACAACAGTAGTTGTTTATTTATGTGCTACCTATTTAGGACATCTAGGGCTTTTAGTATTTTTAATCTATGATAATATAGATACAATATTTTATATGTTTGTTTCTGGAATAATAAAAACTATTTCCCCATTTATTACCCTATTTTACAATGAAAAAGATTATCCTTCAGTAGAATATATAACAGAACTTGGAATAAAACATATTTTAATGATTATCCTAACAATAAGCATTATTTTTATAGTTTATCCTCAAATAATATTCAATTTATTAAATATAAACTCAGCTCAACAACAAGCATACATTACACATATTATACCTATAATAATTATAGGTTTAGTTGGTAGAGGTATAGGAATAACAATATATAATTATACACAATCTATATTTCAATCTAAAATTTCCGGTTTAATAAACATTTTACATGAAATATTACCTTATATTTTAATGTTAGTATTACATCCTCTATTTTATGGAACCGGTATTTGGATTATGCTTGCATTATCTAATATAATACCTTCCTTTGTATATTTTGCTATAATTTTCTCTAAAAGAAAAAAATATCCTAGTCTTAAAAATAGTGCATTAATGATTCCCGAGTCCCTTTCATTTCATTGGACAATGATAAGAGGAAACTTTGAAGAACTCAATGAGAATATGAAAGATTCTAATAAAGAAATTATAAAAAACATTAAAAAACTATTCAAGGACGATTATTTAATAATTATAGGAGCACTTGAAGATATAACTAAAAATATTTTTTCTATGGATAAAAAATTATCTGAAATCGATGTTTCATTAATCTTGAATGATGATTTTGTAGTTTTAAGGTTTATTTATGATGGAAAAACATATGAACCATTAAAAAATGAAAAATTATTAGAAAAAGAAAATATTAAAAAATTAAAGAAATATAATCACCACTTTGATTATTATAGAATGTTAGATTTGAATTACTCTTATATTAAAATAAATAATGAGTAAATGATTAAATTAGAGTTATATGAAAAATAATTATTTCATAATACTAAATTTTAAAAAAAAAAACATAAAAAACATTAAAACAAATATTAAAAATAAATTTTACAATAAAAAAATATGAAATTTAATAAAAAAAATAATTAGGAGAGAAAATTTTGCCAATAGACGATGAAGTATTATTAAAATATATAGATGATGATTTTACAAAATCCATAAAATCCAAATCATATAAATCATATTACCAGTATTTAATTAATTATATAGACTTTTTTAAAGATGTTAATGAATATATTTCAAATAACAACCATAAACTTATTGATCAACTATTATCAGATGAAAATAATAAAAAAGAGCTTGAAATACTCATAAACTATAAACGTTTTAACGAATCACTTAGAATATATGAGGTTCTAGAAGATAACTATAAGGCAAATATTGAAAAAGCAACTAAAGAAATATATGAAAATACAAATAATAAAGAAGAATATGACAAAGCACAGCTTGAACTTTTAAAAACTGCAAGTATAAAAACTATTATGAGTTATTTTACATCAATCTATAAAAGTATTGAAGAGTTAGGATGGTTATCTTTAGACTCTTATGACTGTATTTTATATATTAATGGACTTAAAAGATTAGATAAGTTGATTAATAAAGAAATAAATACTATTAATAGTAAAAATGATTAATCATCAATATTTTTAGTAAATTTGCACTTTTTCTGAGAATTAAAATTCATACACCCATAAAACTCACCATATTTTCCAGTTTTTTTAAGTAGTAAACCTCCACATATCGGACAATACCTCAAATTATCTAATTCTTTAATATCTCCATAGAATCTACCTCCAAACCCATCACATTTAGGTGAATTAGAACATTTAAAATATTTTTTACCGGATTTTGGATTAAACATTAAATTCATTTTACCGGTTCCACATTTTGGACAAACACCTTCGGTTGATAAAATAATACGTATTTTATCTTCAAAAATTTCATTAATTAATTCCTCTGACAAGTCATCAGATAATAAATTTTTTTCAATATTAATAACACTACATTCATCCTTTAATTCATCAATAAATAATGAAGAATATGTTTTTGGTGCAAGTAAAAAGGTATGTTCCTTAGTCCTTGTTAAAGCTACATAGAATAATCTTCTTTCTTCAGCATAATCAATAGGTTCAATATTGTCATATTTTACAAACATTAAAACAGTATCATCAGTCATTTTATTTGGAAAACCATCAATTCTATCTTCTAAATTAATTAAAATTACATTATCCTCTTCAATACCTTTAGATCCATGTACTGTATTATAGTTAATAAAAATATTTGGGTTTTTGAAATAATGTATTTTTAAATTTTTATTTTCAACATTTCCCGAAGTTTTAAAGAGTTTTTCATGAAGAATCTCCTTATAATCATTTCGATTTCTTCCTAAAACCAAAATATTAACTTTATCTTTTTTTGAGTAATCATAAATATCATTAATAATTCTTTCAAAAGCAAAAGGTTTAATTTCCTTATTTGAATATTGATATATTTTTATACTATCTTTAATCTGATTTTTGGATTTAGAAGAAAGTTGTTTTTTTAATTGATACTTATTTTTCATTACAAACTTACTGGAAATATCAATAAGATTTTGAGAGTTTCTATAAATATTAGAAATTGAACAAACTTCTGTTTGAGAATTAGATAAATATTTATTAAAATTAGTGAATAAATCTATATCAGATCCAGAAAACTTATAAATTGATTGCCAATCATCACCCACTATAACTAATTTAGCATTTAAAATGTTTTTAATTGTTTTAATAAAATTAAATTTGGTATGAGATATGTCCTGAAATTCATCAACAAGAATATATTTATATGTTCCATTAAAGCCCTTTTTGTTAATAATATCAGTTGCAACACTAATCATATCATTAAAATCTATTAATTTTCCTTTTTTTAAGAAATTATAATAATAAATATAAATATCTTTTATAATATCTAAGAGAACAGAATGCCTTTCTCTTCTAAACCCTTCACATTTTTTATTATTAATGTTTTTAAATTCATCAAAATTATCTATATTATAATTATGTTCTTTAAATAAATTGATAAAATTCTTAACAGTTTCTATAAAATCCCAATATTCATTTATTGTTCTTTCATTTTTAATCAATTTATTAAATAAATCGTTATAATCTATTGGATTAAATGAAACACCACATTTTTTTAATATTTTTTCTAAACATTCACATAAACGATTTTCGGATTGATAATAAGAATATGTTTCAATTAATGTAGTACCGTATTTTTTATGGAGTTTTCTTTTATTTTCCATTTGTTTTTTATATTTATCTGAGTATTCCTTTAACCATGGAGCATCACCTTCTTTATTTACTCCAAAATGCTCTAAATATATATCATAATCTTCTAAATAAAAATCAGGCCTATAGTATTCGACCTTTTTGTTATCTGACCAATAAATATTTTTATCAATATTTAAAAATCTTAACAATAATCTAGAAATAAAATTATTTTTAATATTTTTAGGAATAGGTAGATCATAAAATATTAAATTGTCTAAAAAATCGTAAGATTTTTGCCAATCATATTTTGGCTTCCATTCTTTTTCATAAGTATAATTAATCCCATTAATATATAAAAAATTAGCAATTATTCTTTCTTCTAAACTTTTCACAAATTCTCCTTTTAATGTAGTTTTATTTAAAGTAGAGTCTTTTAATTCTTCATATTTTTCATATAATTCTTTTTCTGTTGAAATATTTTCATCCACATTATTAAACTTATAAGCAAAGGTACTTAAATTAAATCCTCTTTCATAATCATAAACTTCACCAATCTTATCAATTTTATTTTTATCCAAAGGTTCATAGATATAAAATGCAAAGTATTTAACTATTTGAGAGATAAATTCCTGGTCTTTATTTATTAGTTTCTCTTCAAAATATTTTTTAATTACATAATTTAATCCCCTATCAAAAACTTTATGAGGGACATTATTATCTTTTAAAATATCAATACCTAATTTATGAAAGGTTTTAGTATCTATATTTAATCCAATACTCCTCATTTTCTTTGATAAATCATTGACAGCTTTTCTAGAATATGAAATTGCTAAAATTTCACTGGATTGGATATTTTTATTTTCAATTAAATATTTAGCTTTTGCCTGTAAAGTTAATGTTTTTCCACAACCTGCTCCTGCAATAATTTGTGTATTATCTTCATCTATAATAACTGCTTTTCTTTGATTATTGTCTAAAGGTTTATGAGGAATAACCTTATCAAAATACTCTTTTTTGTCTTTTAATTCTCTTTTAATATATGAATCATTGGCTTTTTTAATAGATTTTTCAACAATATCAAACTTTTGAGGGAAATCTTTTAATTTTACTATATAATCAGAGAAACCATATTTATCACAGTAGGGCAATAATATATTTACATTTTTTAAAATTTCATCATAATTTAATAATAATTTATTAATTATACGGCCAGAAACATAAAAATCTTGTCTGAAATTAATAATATCTATATACATTGTCAGATCCTCTTCATATTTCGAATATAATTGATTTGTATACATTTTATTAATTTCATCCTTAATATTATCAAAATCAGAATAAATACTACAAAAATCATCCATAATCTTTAAATCATCACCAGAAATAAAACCCTCAACATCCCTAAAAACAAGCAACTTACAAACTAAATCATAAACACCACTCAAAATCATCAAAGTTACAATCATCATCAATAGTATAAAAATCAATAAAATCCAATATACTATTTTTTTCATCCAAATAATCCCTTAAAAGTAATTGCCTCTCAACAATACCATTAATCTCATCCTTAACATTATCAAAATCAGAATACAAACTACAAAAATCATCCATAATCTTTAAATCATCACCAGAAATAAAACCCTCAACATCCCTAAAAACAAGCAACTTACAAACTAAATCATAAACACCACTAGAATCAGAAACAAAATCATCAAACTTACAATCATCATCAATTGCATAAGAATCAATAAAACTAGTAATATTCTCTTTTTTATCCATATAACTATTCAAGAGAAAAATTTTATTGTTTATATCCTTTTTAATTTCATAAAAATTTGCATAAATATCATTAAATTTATGTATTATTAATTTATCAGAACCAAAATCATAATTTTCTTTATCTTCATAAAATAACAATTTTTTAACTAAATCTGCTTCTTTTTTATACTCTTCTTTGATATTTTCATATATAGGTTTATCATATGAAATCTTTTTATCATAATCATCTATAAATTTATGATATTTTGCTTTATTTTTATCAAATTCCTTGTGTGATTTTTTAATACATTCAATATTATGATTATTAACCTCTTTATCTAAATTCACATATTTATCAATGAAATTTGTTATTAATTTAGTTTCATCATCTGATAAATCTATTTTAGAATTCAAAGAATATTCATTTAATTTACAGCACATTTCATAATATTTTTCATTGTCCTCTTTAAAAGATTTTCTTTTTAAATCTTTAATATAGTGATCATTAGAAAAAATTTCCAATTCTTTACTAATATTTTTTTTAATATTAGTAAATTCTTTATAGAAGAGTTTAGGCTTTCTATTAAATCTAAAAAAAGATAAAATTATGTCTAATATTATTTCAATATTGCTTTTAGACTTATTAATATCTTTACCACAGTACTCACAAAAATTAGCCTGTGAATTTATTTCTTTACCACATGAAGGACAATTTATTTTAGACATAAGACACCCCTTAAAAAAAAATAACTAAAAAGAATTATGTAAATTATTATTAAAAAAAATTACTATAACATCCTAATAAAAAAATAAATATTATAAAAAAATAAATTTAAAAAAAGGATTTGTCTAAAATAAAAATTAAAAATAAAAAAAAGATTCTATTAAATAAAAATAAGAATATAAAAAAAGGAATAAAATTAATTATTTAAATTAAGAATAATAGGTTTTAAAGGCATAAGCTCTCCATCATCAGATATAGTGTATGTACATAAAATACATTTATCTTCATCTAGATTTAAAAGGTCTTCCTTCCAAGATTTACCCCCATCATCAATACTATCTAATAACTTAATAATAGCATCAACTGAATCATCATCTGAGGCAAAATATATCCTATCTTCAATAGTATTTAGACTTGATGTTTTGATTTTACTTTCATCATCAATCACTAAAGCAATTGAAAATCCATATTCTTTTCCTTTAACTAAAATTTTATTTATAATAGAATTAGATGAAAAATTAATATTTTGACTGTTATCTAAAACAGCAAAAAATGGAAAATCAAAAAAGCCTTCACTAATTTTAAAATTATATAAATCATATAAAATAATATCATATATAAATTTTTGAGTGGACTCTTCATATGGACTTAAATCGATTATTTTAACTTTACCTGTATAATCATTTAAAAATGACCAATCATATTTACCTCCTTTAGTAAAAGGTTCATCTTCAAACAAATCTTGTAATGATGATAATATATTATCTGCCTTTAAAATATTTAGCTCATTTTGTAGTTGAGATAAATTAAGATTTCTATATTTTTCTAAAGATTTTAAACAAATAAAATATAATTCATTTAATTCATCAGATGACAAATCCGAAAATATATTATCTATAATTTTAATAAATCTTCGAGCAACTGAAGTATTATCCTCCAATTTATAAGTTTTAGATGAGTATACAGGATATTTTTTAAAAGGATTAAATGGTAATTTAGGATTTAATTTCTTCGTATTTTTATTTGTATTAAAAGATTTGTGACTTGCTTTTTTTAGAACCTTCTTATAAACATCACTATCAAGGACTTTATATTTTTCTGTTACCTTATCAACAATATTTGCATTTACATATTCTTTATTATCTGGCTTATTAGTTTGTCGAGGATTTATAACAATACCGCGGGAAACCTTATCTGGGATGAGATTATCTAAATTTTGAAAATTATTGTTTGTATCAATTATAATGGAAGGAATATTAGATTTTGATAAATTAATAATAAAATTTTCTAATAAGTGATATTTTTGACTTGAAGCTTTACCATCTATAATTATATTATAATTTTTAAGATCTGTATTTGCAAATTTCCAATAATATTCTTCATTAGTCAATATAGATTTTCCAACAGGTAGTTTTATATTATATCCTTCTTGTGAATTTTTTATAGACTGATTTTTTGAAATTTCCCCTATCATTTCACCATGAAAATTAAAAATAAAACCTTCACTTTCAATATCTTCATATGGTTTAGTTAAATGTTTATAAGTTTTTGAGTTAAAATCGATAATAAGTATATATGTATCATTTTCTAAATGCCAAATTTGAGGTGATAATTCATATACTTCAGCATCACTAAAATTTTCTAGTATAGGAATTGATTCATCATAATTTAATTGTTCGTTAATGTGAAGAGATTTGAGTAATTGGTTTGTTTCATTTTCCATTAGTGATCACATCTTAAAAAAAAAAAATATTTAAAAATAATATAGAATTACAATTTTATAAAATTTATTTATAAATTCATTTATTTAGAATAATATATACTTTTATGGATAAAAAATGAGATAAAATAATAATATAACAATGTTATATAATGTTTTGTAAAAAAAGGCTAGCAGCGAAATGAAACTCCCGTAGGTATCCCCACAGTACTAAACAAAACGTAACTGACTT
>OMVX01000058.1 GCA_900314605.1 uncultured Methanobrevibacter sp.
ATAAATTTTTAAATTAAAAATAAATCATAAATCGATGGATAATTTTTGGGTTGTGTAACTTGTAAAAATTAAAATCACATAAGTTTTTGAAAGTGCCATCAAAATATATTACATGTTCCACATTTTGCACATGAACTGGTATTGCTCTGTGATAATCTGAGGGCAATATGAAATATCCTTTTAGGTCTCTTGCTATTTGAATATCATTTTTATTTAATGCTACTAATTCTGAAACACGTAGTCATGTGTGGATTAATGTTTCTATTATTGCTTTATCACGAATATTAGTATCGGGTATTAGATCTACTACTTCCTGAACTTCACATAATTCAAGACATTTAATCTTATGAATGTCTTCATCAAAATTATCCTCTTCTTCATTTTCAGATGCAACATTTAATTCATAAAGTGGAGGAATTATTCTTTCATAATCATTAATTCCAATTAAGGATTTTATTTTTTTGTCGTTTAAAAATGTAGAAGTGATGGTCAACTTGCTGTTTACTGTGGTCTTAATGTTATTTAATGTATTTGTCATATAATTTCTATATTCAAATAACACTTCATCTACATTTTCAGCAGTCAATTCGGAATATTCGGAATCTTCTAAAAATTTTATAAATAATCTAATTCCTCTTTCATAATTGGAGTTTCGTAAAATATGTGTTTAAAAAATTAAATTAAACAAAATAAAAAAAAATTGATTTCTATAAAAATTTTTGTAATAATCAAATAGGATTTCTATAGAGTCTTAAAATAAAAGTATTATATTTAATTTTATTCTTTAAACCCTTATTTTACGCAATATAATAATAATTATAAATATAAAATATAATTTTAGAAAAAGTTTTTGAATAAATATATATTTGTCTTTTAATAAATTTATTATCATATCAATAATATTATATTAGAAAATCAATAAAATATAATAAAAAGAGGTATTATATGGTTTATTGTTCACAATGTGGAACTAAATCTACAGAAACAAATATTTTCTGTGAAAATTGTGGGTCCGCACTAATCAAGTCAGAATACTTTAATATAAAATCATGCACTAGTTTTAATCAATTATTTACTAATGAAAACAAAAGAATATTAGAAGAATTATCTTTTAGTATAAATGCTTATAATACAATAATTGAAAATATTAAAGAACAAGCAAAAGAACATTATGAAGAACTATTAGCAGATATTCCACAATACCAACAGGAATCAATGGATATCCTATCAAAGATAGGGCTTATTACACTTGCATTTACAAAAATCAATTATAAATCACGTGGTGCTGAATTAGGTAGTTATTCATTTAATTTAATTAATATAGATGATAGATTAGATAATGCAAATCAAATATCTACACTTATACATGAATTAACACATCACTTAGTTGCAGAAATTTTTGAACAAACTTTAATGTATATGCTTGAAGTTAAAAAATCAGAGCATCTTGAATCATTTGTATTATTTGCATTAGCTTCACCTGCAAATGTACTTATGAATGAATATTGTGCACATACTGTAGAAGGAAGATTTGTACCACATGGCTATCAAAATTTTGGATCATTTAATAATATACTTAATCAAGTATTTGATCCTGAAAAAGAAGAGGACCAAATAACAGTGAAATCACAACTTGTTTTGGGTAATTCAATAGCTGAAGATATTATTGAGTTATTAGAATACTTTATATCATCTAAATTACGTGAAGAGATAAAAAAACAATATAAACATGATTTCTCTTATCCTCCACAGTATGATCAAATATTACTTGAAACAAAAGAAACCTTACCTCCCCAAGTAAAAGTATCTTTAATCAATTTAATATTAAATATAGGATTTGAAGTAGCAATGGAGAATTGTAATGATAAAGAATTTGTTGAAATGTTAAATGTGTTTAATAAGAATTTTTATACTATAAATAAAACATTATGAGAGGGAAGAATATGGGTTTATTTAATAAAAATCCTGCTGAGAAAAGATTAAAAGAATTAACTGGAGGGATATTTTTAACTAAATCTTTTAAAAATAAATTAGCTAAAGCAGGTTTAACTAGTGCCGATGGTTATAAAATTCAACAAGATATCAAAGAAAGTATTAAAAGAGGGGCGATTAATGAAGATTCCATTGAAACTAGAATTAAAAATTTAATAAAACAAATGAGTAAAACCAATAAATCAAAAAGAAATGCCTCTGATAAGGATTCTGAAATTGAATTTAAATTAATAACTTATATTGATGGCTGCAATATAGATAATATTTTAAAAAATAGGTTAAAAAATGAAGTTAGAACGGGAAAAATTAAAGACATGAGTGCTCTTATTAATAAAATAAATGCAGAAAAAAAATTTCAGACCAGTAAAGAAAACCTCAAAACTAAATTTTCAATTAACACCACAGGTAAAGATCTGAATCATGAAAAAGGAAAAAGAACAGAAAATAAGTTAAAAGATTCAAATTCTAATAAATCAGATGAATTTATATCAAAAGATGAAGATAATGAAGAAATACGGTTTTTAAATTCAACTAAATTAAACAAGAACGCAACAATGGATAAAATTAAAGAAATGAAATTCTTACTTAACCAATCCTATAATTTAGAAGAATGTCCTGAATGTCAAACAAAAATCCTTAAAGCTGATAAATTCTGTTATAAATGCGGTTGTGATCTATTAGAATCTATGATAAATAAAGATTACGAAAAATTGAATAAAAAATTAAATTCAATGCAAAAAAATGTACCTAAAAAATCAAATACAAAAGCAGATGAAATGAGTGAATTAGAGAGAGCATATAATAAAAAAATATTAACAAAGTACAGCACCGCATTTAAATTTGCTTATGTATTATGTTTAGAACAAATAAACAAAAATCCAAATAAGGAACCTAAAAAAAGTATATTCCTTAAGTATGAAATATCTTTTTCTGAAATTAAAAAGCGAGCAAAAGAAGATGGATATATTGAAGATAGCAATCCTTTAACAGCTGCAAAATGTTCAAAAGTAACGGAGATTAAAAATGTTTTAAAAGAACATGGACTGAAAGTATCTGGAAAAAAAGATGAGTTGATTGAAAGACTTGGAGAAAATTTATCTGAGGAAGAACTTAAGCAGATATTTCCTAAAAAAGTTTTATCTGTAACAGACAAGGGTTTAGAATTTATTGAAAAAAACAAACATGTATTCTACTATGATAAGACACCAGATTTAAAAAACAATTTAGATTTAGATTCATATGATGCTATATTTGATGATGTAGAAGATTTAAATGATGAAAAGATATATAGACTTATTATTGATTATTTATTAAAAAGAGAAGATGATTTAGTAAATAATAATGAATGGGTAAAATATAAAGATAATTTTATAGCTTTAGGTAGTGTTTATAAAGATTTAGGAGATGATTATAAACTATTAGATATGTATTTCAAATTATTTATTGCTGGTATTAATAATTTTTCAAAAAATTCCAACCAATTCGACCCTACATATTGTTACATTGACAAAACATATTCCAATGAGTTAATTAATTTATTACAGACTTTAAGTTTAGATATTGATGAATTGAAACTTAAGTTCAATGAATCATATAATGATTTAAAATGCCCTATTTTAAAAATATCCAATGAAGAATCTTTTGTATACCTTTTAAAGTTATTTAATGGAGAAGATATTCGTACATTAACTATAGAAATTCAATCTAAATATCGGGATGAAATTTTGAGGTAATGTTTGATTAATATTCATCTAATCTCTATAAAAAAAATGAAATTATATTACATTATTAAGCTGCGATATATATCTTATAATAAATTAATATTAATTATATTATCGTTGTTTCTTTATGGAGAAAAGAATATATTTGGGACACTAGAAATAAATGATGAATCTGAAGTAAAAAATCCAACAGAGTTTAAAAATGAAATTTAGTAATGATATAATTTATGAATTTGAAAAATATGCTAAATCCTTAGGATTTACAGGATTAAGTTATAGTAGAATTCACTTTAAAGATAAAGATAAATTTCCCCAAAATTCAAACAGCATATTGTCTCAGTTGTGGTAAATGTAATATGTATTTCCCTGAAAAAGCATTTGATTTTAAAGGAAATTTAATTGAAGATATAATCCTTAACAAGATCTATATACATGAAATGCATGAAAAACTGAATTCGGTAACGATTTGAAATTAAAAAATATTCCGCCCATGATTCTATAACTCCCTATGTTGTTGATGCTTTACACCCTAAAAAGAATAGTGGTAGTATTTTGCGGAATAATAATTATAAAGGTAAAACAAAGGTTGAAATACAGAGGTGTATATCGTTCAGGATAAATATTCATCATGGACACTTGTGATTTTTATTAATGATAGACAAGTATATTATTTGTATTTCCAAGGTGAAGCTCAAAAAGATATGGATAATATTATAAATTCTTTTAAATTTAAATAAAACTATTATTACATTTTTTTTGTTTAATTTAAGTTTCGTAAAATATGTGTTTAAAGAATTAAATTAAACTAACAGGTGATAGTGAAAATGCAGCAAAAACCATTGCTGAAAACTTAGGTATAACTAAATACCAGTCACAAGTTCTCCCTGAGGATAAGGCAAATATTATCCAGGATATTAAAAAAGAAGGTCATAATGTTATTATGGTAGCAGATTGAATAAATGATTCTCCTGCATTATCTGCAGCTGATGTTTCAGTTGCTATGAGAAATTCTTCAGATATTGCAAGAGAAGTTGCAGATATTTCCTTACTTTCAGATGATTTATATGATTTGGTAACACTTAGACTATTATCTACAGGTATGCTTGATAAGATAAATGCTAATTATAGTCACATTTCTTATTTAATAGTACTTTGATTGGATTAGGTATACTTGGACTAATTACTCCTAGTACTTCTTCATTATTACATGATTTATCTACAATGTTATTCGGTCTTAGAAGTACTAGATCTGTATTGAACTCTTCAAATCAAAATGAACTCACTACACAGAGTTCTACAGTTTAAAAATATTCTATAATTTTTTTTCTTTTTTTATTACTTTTTTTATCTTATTTAAAAAGCTATTTTTATTAAGATTTTTTTTTTTTATTAGATATGGTTTGTTAGTAAATTCCATAAAATATAATATATAATTGTTTAAACACAATTAAACTTATCTGTGGTGTTTTATATCTCTTTATGATATAGTTATGACCTATTCGTTTTTTGGGTATTTTTGATGAATGAACCTTATTTTCCGAAACATTTATAAGTAGGTATATACAATCGTATTTTAGAAAATTTAAATTAAATATCCTTATGGCTTCTAAAGGGGTGTTTTTTAGAAATGAATATTCAAAAGATATATTTATTAGTAGTATTGTTTATTGTATGTATTTTTAGTATTTCTACTATAAATGCGAGCGAAGATATTGCAAACAAAGATATTGCAAGTGAAGATATTATTAGTGTTGATAATAATGAGAATAATTTTGAAACAAACATTTGTTATGAGGCGGATGTTTCAAATAATGAAGAAAATTCTGAACATAATTTAGAACAAAGCAATAATAATGAGGAAAAGAAGTCTACAACAGATAATACAAAAAATTCAAATGTAGTTAAATTAACTTTTTCTGATTTAAATCAGGCGATTAATGGTAATAATAATTCTACAGTCTATTTGTCTAAAATTTATAATTTTAATGACGATACAGATAGCGGTTTTATAAATGGTATTGATATTAATCGTGATTTAACAATTTATGGTAATGGAACAATAATAGATGGAAAACACACAGCAAGAATATTTGATGTTGCTTCAGCATGCAATGTAAAATTTTACAATATAAATTTCTTAAATGGTTATTCAGCCCAAGGTGGGGCAATAAATGGTGGAAATTCTTATAATTGTAATTTCAGAGAAAACGTTGCAACAGTAGATGGTGGAGCAATATATCAAGGAAATGCATACAACTGTACCTTCACAAACAACCATGCTTACGAGGGTGATGGTGGAGCAATATATGAAGGAAATGCATACAACTGTACATTAACAGGCAACACAGCAACAAATGGTGGAGCAATATTTAGTGGTGAGGCTTACAATTGTATTTTCACTAATAATACTGCAACTTTAGGCGGGGGAATATATGGTGCTAATGGATACAATTGTACTTTCAAGGGAAACTATGCATATTTATATGGTGCTGGACTATATGGTGCTAATGGATACAATTGTACTTTCATAGACAATATTGCAGAATCTGGTGGAGCACTAGCCTATGGTAATGCAATTAATTCTACTTTCAAAGGTAATATAGGAGGAACAGGGTATCCTGTTGAAATGCTTGCGGGTCCTCAATCAATGTATGAAGGTAATGCTATTTTATGTAAATTTGACGGAGATAAATATGGTGCAACTATTATTCCTGCAACCATTAATGTATTAAATTACACATCAACTTATGGGTCAGGTGAAAAATTATTATTCAACGTAACAGCAAATGATGAATTGTATGATGGTTTAAATGTCACTATTAAAATTTACAAAGACGATTCATTAGTAAAAACTGTTTATGGTTTATCTGGTGAAGGATGGGTTGTTGATTTGGTTTCTGGTGAATATGATGCTGTTTTAAGTCTCACTGATTATCCTGATGAACCATCATCAAATGTAAGTATTAATGTAAAATAGTCTAATACAATGAAATAATTTTATTAAGAGTTAATAATAACTCTTTTTTTCTTTTTTTTGGTTTCGTAAAATATTGTTTAAAGAATTAAATTAAACAAAAAGTTAGTCTTATATAATGAAAAAATAATAATTTGATATATTATAAAATTATATTTTTTATTCTTCACTTAAAAATTTGAATAATAATCTTTTCAGTGTTTCTATTTCATCATCATTTAAATTATGGTTGTTTTCCCAGATTATGATATGTTCTAATATTGCATCAGTTTTTTCCATACCTTTCGGTGTTAATTCTACAATTTTTTGTCTTCTGTTTGTTGGATCTTCAAATCTTGTTATTAATTTATTTTCTTCGAAATTTTGAAGTATTTTAGCTGTGTATCCATTACTTACTTTAAACAGATTAACCAAGTCCTTTTGTGTTGTTTTATCAGCAAATCGGATTCTAAGTAAAAATCGTAGATTGTTAGTAGATATAATGTCATCTTTAAGGTTTTTATCTGCAAATTCAACAAATGAACTGATTAATTCTTCAACATAATGATATATTAGTATGTTATTATAATTTTCTTTTTTAAATTGACTTGGTAAACTCATAGGTCTATATTTATTATTTCATCATATAAATATATCACTATTTAATTATTTCCTTTGGAAACATTTATATATTGAAACATTTAATATTTTAATTAGGTGATTAAAATGAAAAATGAATTTGTAAAATTATCAAATGGAGTCGAAATACCTCAATTAGGATTTGGAGTATTCCAGATTCCACCGGAAGAAACCAAAAATGTTGTAAAAAAAGCTATTGAAGTAGGATATAGGCACTTTGATACTGCACAGGCATATTTCAATGAAGCTGAAATTGGTGAAGCAATTAAAGAATCAAAAATTCCAAGAGAAGATTTATTCATTACTACTAAAGTATGGGTTTCATCATATGGTTATGAAGAAACTAAAAAAGCTTTTCAAGAATCTTTAGATAAGTTACAGACTGACTATGTTGATTTATACTTGCTTCATCAATGTATTGGGGATGTATATTCATCTTGGAGAGCAGTTGAAGATTTATACAAAGAAGGAAAAATCAAGGCTATTGGAGTATGTAACTTCACTCATGGACGTTTTACAGATTTATGCCTAAATTCTAAAATCAAACCAATGGTTAATCAAATTGAAATAAATCCGTTCTATCAACAGGAAGGTACAGAAGATTTCCATGGCGAATTTGATGCAGTTGTAGAAGCATGGGGACCATTAGCTGAGGGAAAAGACGGAATATTTACCAATCCAATTTTATCTGAAATTGGTGATAAATATGGAAAAACAGTAGCACAGGTGATATTAAGATGGATTATTCAAAGAGGAATTATAGTTTTTCCAAAATCAACAAAAGAATCCAGAATGATTGAAAATGCAGATGTGTTTGATTTTCAATTGTCAGATGATGATATGGAAAAAATCAAAGAAATAGAAACTGGAGTTCCAATTGTTGAAATCGATGACCCTGATTTCATTAAGTATATCTGTAGTAACATTGCATAAATTAATTAATCTTAATTTAAAATGAATATATGGCTTTAAATAATTCATCGAGATTCTTTTTTGTCCCATATATTTATTATCTATTTTTCATAAAATATTTGCCCTTGGAATTTATATAATTTAATTTCATCTTTTATCCGGCTATTTGGAGAGAGTCCTGCTTTAAGGCATGTATGGATATGAACTCTTCTTTATCCATATTGTTTTCGGTAGCTACTTGTGGAAGAAGCAGTCCTCTATTAAATCCCATTTAACTATTAGTCCATCTTCACCAATAATTATATTGTCTAAATATTCTTCTTTAGGTGTATCAATTAATTCTGGTTTTGTAAGTACAGTTAATTCAATTTGTATTTCTTCAAGTTCATCACTGCTTACCATAGGAAATCTATTATCAGAAACTGCAGCAGAAATAGCGGAATTTATCGTTGCTTCAATAAGAGGCATTACAGGTTCTGGATAACCAATACATCCTCTAAGATTATGATTTTTGTTTAAAGTTACAAATACTCCAAGGTTTTCATTCAAATGCTCTGGACATTCAAAAGGAACATCTATTTTAATTCTATTATCTAAGTATAGTTCAATAGCTTCTCTTGCAACATCAATAAGATATTGTCCATCTTCTTCAGTTAATGCCTTTTATCACCTAAATATTTATTATTATAAGATCTGTATTCCAACTTTTTTTTTTTTAATTAAATGAACTTAAATTCCATATGATATAATTAATAGAATATGGGGTTATTTTATTTGAGTTTCGTAAAATATGTGTTTAAAGAATTAAATTAAACATTATCACCATTAAATAAAAGTGAGAAATTAGAAAACACAAAAAAATTGAGTTTAATTCTTAAACACATATTTTGCAAAGCTTAAAAAATAAAATCTTGTTTATTTTTAATATCATGAAATGAAAGATTAGAGTGAATTGCACCATTATAACACTTTTTATCAAATGTTACAAAATCTAAATTAAAAGAGGTTTTTAAATTATAATCATGAGCATCCAAAATAATTTCATCATCTGGATGGTGAACTCCCAAGTTTTGTAATATTAATCTTAAATGATCATACTTTTCAATTCTTTTTTCAGTATAAATAACATTTTTCTTCCAATATTTTTTTCTTTTAAATGACTGAAATTTTAAATCCTGTAAACATAATGTTATAGCTGTTTTAAAATTTTCAAAAGAAGGGAAAGTCTCATTAACATACTTGTCCCAAAATATATTTAAAGAACTTTCAATATTTTTAAATTGTTTTTTATTATGCTCCTTCTTTTTAAGGTATCCAATTAAATTTTCAAAAGAGAATTCATTAGAATGAAGTTCATTAAATAGATTATTATTTAAATCTTTTAATAAATTTTTATAAAACACATTTAATAAATTTAATTTCTGATCAAATACTTTTTCACATTCATTTTTTACACGATGTGACCAAAAAATAGAATCATAAAATTTAAAAACAGAATTTGCATAATGATTTAAAGGATCTATACGAAAAATAAATGCAATAGGAACATTAGTATCAACAAAACAATTCATATGAATTCATCCATTTTATAAATTTAATAAAGAATTAGTTATTTTAGCTAATGTTTCTTCATCATAATGTTCACTAGGTGTATATATTTCAGTATAAAATTTTTCTTCATAACTGGATAAAGATGAGTTAAAATCATCAAATTGTTTTTCGTATTTATCCAAATCCTCTTTTTTAAAATGAATAACTTTAAAAAAATCATGGACTAACTCTTTTATCATGCTAATATGGTTAAGTAAGGAATAATCATCTAAAATATAAAATGCCATATCTTTAATAGAAGAAAAAGAGAAAAATTCATTTTCATAAATAGGCTCGTTAAGTAATATATCTTCAATAGATTCAAATGATTTTTTAATGTCCAATATTAATTCATCTATACTTTGATCATCTTTATGAACAATTTTTTCAACATTAGAATTAATAAATTCTTTAAGTTTTTCTAAAGCATAAACAATTGAATCATAAACTTTAGTTTCTTGATAATTATTATATTTTGGAGAAGAGATAGAATTTTTAAGAATTAAACTATTATTTATATATTCCATAATATTACCTCCATTTATTTATCAAGTACTTTTTTTATTATTTCATAATTTTCAGTTGAATTAACATCGACAATAACTTTATTAAGCAAAGTATCTTCAATGGTTTTATTTGATAATGTAATTACATCTAAATTAGCTTCAGTTTCAGATTCAAAAACTTTATCTCTTACAGCAACTTGTAGAGTAATAATATCAATATCTTTATTTTCAAACTCTTCATTTAATTTTTTAAGAAAGTTTTCCTTAACTAAATCATTGAGATTTAATCCCTTAACTTCAGATTGAAGGGTTTCCCATTTCATATTAATAACCTCTGCTAATAAAATAAAAAAAGGTAATGATATAAAGTTATATCCCCTATTACTATAAAAAATATATTATTATATATTATTATAATTTGAGTTATATATAAATTTTGTTAATTGAATTTAATAAAAAAATAAAATTAATAAAAATATGGAAGAACTATTGAAAAATATAAAAAAGAGAAACAACTAACATATTTAAGTTTAATTTTCGGCTAAGTACTGATTAATAGGAACAAATTTAACCAGATTACGATTTTCATCTCTATATTCAATACCCTCAATTAACTGCTTAAATTGAGGATAATTCTTAATAAATTGGACCATCATATCAGTTTCAACATTAATAAAATAATCGCTTTCACATAATCTTTTCTTCTGATGTCTAAGCTGATACACTTTTTGAAGAAGATCTGGCCGATGATTTAAGAAATCACTTCTTTCTTTTTTGTAAAATGGATCATGATAATATATTGTAGCCATGATATCATCAGGGATAGCATCCTCTAAGGTTATTAATTCAGCTTGCATAGCTGACGGCAAATTTTTAATTAAATCTAAATTTAATTTAGTGAATTTAACATGTTCCATAACATATCCCCAGTAATAATTATTTATAAATAATTTATATCTTACAGTTTAGTAAAATATGTGTTTAAAGAATTAAATTAAACAGATACAAAGTGCAAAATATAAAAAATAGATTATCTAACATAAAATAAAATATATAAAAACAAATTAAAATTTAAAAATTTATCTTATAATTTAGATTCTTATTAGCATGACCAAACAAATCAGGAAGGCCTCCAATACTAATACAGTATTCTTTCCATTCATAATATTTTTTAGGGTCTTTCTGCCATAATTCTTTGATATATGCTTTTTGTTCTTCAGGACTTTTCCTTTTCATTTTACGAATTTTATTAGTATTTCCAAAGTCGCCATATCCTTTACTTTCATGCCAACAAAAACTCATAAAAATACCACACGAAAATTTTACAATGCATTATAAAACTATATTTTATATTATAACCTCTCTACTTAATAAATATTATCTTCATATCAAAATCATTTAAAACATTTTGATATTGATTAATATATTTTTCTTTATTATTATCTACAAATTCACTAATTAATTTATTATGTTCTGAATTGTCCTCATCAAAATTAATATTAGCAGATTTTTCAAAATCATCAATCATGTTATCTCTAATTTTATTTATACCTTTTTTTAATATAATGTCTCCATTTTCATCTTTAATTTCAAGTGCTTTTTTATTTTTATCAGTTTCTATATTTTTAATGATTACTGTACCATAGTCATTTGTAACAATCCCATATTTAACTCCTAATGTTGTGAAATTCTCAAAATCATCGAATGATGGAAATGGAGAAGTGAGAAATGGATGATTATGTATTAATAATTGAAGTTCAGTATCTTTACCTGCCTCTTTAATCCATATTGGAATATTTACCTCATCACTCTTCCAATCTCCAAATCCTAAAAAATTATTGTATACCAACACACCCATAAATTCTAAAAATACATTAGGTACTTCATTTCTAAAAAGAGAAACAATATTTGCAATCAATTCTTCATCTCCTTTATCAACAAAGTGTTCAAGTTCATTAATAAAAAAGTCTTTGTCAATTTCATCCAGTTTCTCTTTGGATATCTTGTGTTCATTACCTTTTAATATTGAAGAAAATAAACCTCTTAAAGGTAACCCATATGATTTATTATTAAATAAATGAATAATAAATGGTTTTTTTGGAGGTTCTGCTTTGGTTTTCCATACTGATAAATAAGTGCATCTGCAGTTAGGATGAAATGGTGGAAATGAACCCCCTTTAATCAATTGGAATATATTATGTGTTTTTTCTTTACCTGCATTTTTATAAATGATTTCATCTTTTTTATTAAATTCATAAGCATAATTAAGACATGTAGTGCAAACATCATTATCCTCAGCAGTTAAAATCTTTACTTCTGTGTATCCTTCATTAACATAAGATTGTAAAATCCCGGTATTCTGTACACGAGATAATTCTGTACGAGCTATCATTGTTGCTCTTTGATGTGGTGTGAAAGTAGATCCGTCTAATTGTTGATTTGTTACATTTAATATTTTTGAAGCTATCTCATAAGGACCTTCTCCTGAAATTAGTCCTGATGTAATATGATTTTTTATTTGAGTCCTAATATCATCATCAATTTTTGTTATTAATCCGAAGTTATAGTTTGTTACAAAATCTAAAGCCAGTTTATCAGATTCTGTGTATTGTATGCGTTCTTGCATATCTTGATATCCTTTTGCTTTACCTCTACGATAAACTTCTGACAGTAGTGCTTTGGCATCAGGATATTTGGTTGATAATATATCATCCCAATCATCTTCTAAATTTCTAAAAACTTCATTTTTATATTCGGATTCTTCAGACAAATATTTTTTTCCTTCTGATGATTCCAACCATCTAATACTAGCATCAATTTGATTTTGAAGATGATTTTCCAAAAAATTATAATATTTTATTGTTAAAGGGTCATTAGAAGATTTAATTAAAAATTCATCCCACATATCTAGATGATCTAACAGTAACTTGTTAGTGATTTGTCTTTCATAAGAAATATCAACCATATATTTCAATACCCTTCATTTTTTTTCTATTAGATAAAAGTGAGAAAATAGAAAAAAAATATTATAAAAAAGCATATTACATATGAGAAAGAAATATAAAATATAAAAAAAGTGGAGGAATATGTTATGAAAAATAAAAAAATTTTAATAATATTAACTGCTTTTGCACTGATGTTTTTGTTTGTTGGTGTTGTAAGTGCTGCAGACAATACATCAACAGATACAGTTAAACTTAAAGAAAAACAGATTGATAATGAAATAATAAATGAAAAACAAATACAGACTACAAATAAGAATAATGAAATATCAAATGTGAGAACATATAATAAGGGTATGAGTAATGTACAAACAAGTGCGAATACTAAACATAAGGTATTAATTAATGCACCAGCAAAAACCTTTAAATATAGGTCAAATTCACACTTCAAAATATCCCTTAAAGATTATAATACTCATAATCCTTTAAAAAATAAGAAAGTGAAAATTAAAATATCCCTTGGTAAAATAGCTAAAAGTAAATATTATAAAACAAATGCCCAAGGCGTAATTAGTCTTAACACTAAAAATTTAAAAATAGGAGTTTATAAAATTAGTATAAGTATCAAAGGCAGTAAAGATACTTATGCTGCTTCCAAAAATTCTAAGATTATAATTACAAACAAATTACCCTATGCAATTACTGTTCCTTTAGAAGACATTAGTGTAAGTATATATATCCCTGAATATAAACTTAAAACAGGACAGAAACTTGTTGCATTCTATAACACTGAATTATACGGTCAGTATCCAAACGGCATATATATTGGAACTCTGTTACATCCAGGTCAAGGGGATTATTCTAATACCAAATTACTCAAAGCTCAAATCTATTTTGAAAGCCAATCAACAGGAAAAATGATTAGTAAAATTTATACAAAAACTAATCGTTACCATGATAATATGAAGCCTATTAAGTTGATTAAAGGTTATACTCCTATCAAAGTAAAAGTTTGGTATAAACACAAATAATATTAATTTTTCTTTTTTTTCTATTTTTTTTATAAACCTAGTCTTATTTTTTCTTTTATTACTGCTTGATATTCTTTTTCAAAATCTTCACACCTATGATAAGTTTAGTAAAATATGTGTTTAAAGAATTAAATTAAACAATATTTTAATAAAGATTCTGAGAAATTAAATAATATAGTTAAGATTTCAGGATTAGAAATCTTATATGTTGAACCATAAATTTTATTAAAAATAAAGTATATAATTATATTAATAATATTTTTTTAGGGGATATTTATGGATTATATTAAAATGGGAGATGGTTATTCTTGGGACGAATTACGTTATTATCTCCATACTTGGAAATTATTGTCTCCTGAAGGTAAAAAGCAATTTGAAAAATTATTGGATGAAATGAATCATGACTCTTTTATGGATTTCAAAAAATTTAATCTTCAAGAGGACTAATTTTATATTTTTAATTCTAATGTTGATAAAATATTATTAATTTAATTTTTTTGTGTTTTCTAATTTCTCACTTTTATATATTGAAAAATAAAAAAATAACATATTCTTATCTTTCACTCATAAAATCTTTTTTTTATGGTTTCTACCATAGAAATTTTTATGCACTCCTAAATAAACTATTAAAATATTTGTATTTTTATCCACCTGGAGTATGTGGCTAAACTACTACCCTTAATTTTCCGTTTAGTAAAATATGTGTTTAAAGAATTAAATTAAACATTATGAACAAAATAGAAAAATATTGTTATAATCAAAAAAATTATATATTAAAAAAATTAATTTATAAAATATATAATTTATTTAAAAGGCAATGGAGGTTAAATAAACATGAAAAACTTAAAAAATCAAAAAAATACTTTCACGTTAGAAGAAGAAAGGGTATTTTTTTTTACATGGGATTTATTACCTCCAGAACAAAGATTGAAATTTGAAAAAATTTTAGAACAAGAGAACCCTATAGCTTTTCAAGATTTCAAAAAAAATCTTTTATCTAAATATACTGATAAAAAAGATTAAATTCAAAGAAAATATTTTATAATATTATTTTACATATTTTCAAACTATTTTATTTTATATTTTTTTTTTTTTTTTTAATCCATTCTTTTTTAGATTATAAATCTACTATATTTTTTTTATTAACTATATATTTAAATGTGTTTCTTGTAGTAATCTCATTAATTTTTTTATTTTTTTAAGGTATCTTCTTTTTTAATATAAAATTTCGAATCAAGGAGAATAATATGAAAACTATTGGAAAAACATATGATAAACCATTAAAAGGAGAATCCGCCAAAAGCTTCAAAAAATACAAAATTTATGATAATTTACCTCCAGATACACGAACTATTAAAGTTTAGTAAAATATGTGTTTAAAGAATTAAATTAAACAAACCTTGAAATCCTGCTTGTAACATTTTTAAATCATTTCTAAGAGTACCTATATCAATACCAGCCATCCTTGTATAAGCCCTAAATTTATAAAATCTTTAATATCCAAACCAAGTTTTTTAAGTTTAGTAAAATATGTGTTTAAAGAATTAAATTAAACTCAAATAATTGTTTTATAAAAAAAGGCCACATTATTCTACACACATTAGCATGTAAAAAGAAATGTGACCTAAGACAGTATATTAAAATTAAAAAAAATAAATTTATTAATCATGAAGACTGAATTTTTTGAAATCCATAAAAGATTCATGATCTATTTCATCCAACAATTCTTCAAATGATTTTTTACCCTCGGGAGATAATAATTGCCACGCATGGCGATAATAACGTATTTCATCCCAAGAAAAAGCACTACCCATTCTAATATATGCCATAAATAATCACCTAAAAAAACATAATTAACTAAAATATATAATTTATTTTAAATAACTTTTATGGTTCAATATATATTATTTCCAAACCAGAATTCTCAACAATATTATTTAAATTTTCAGAAGTTTCCTTAAAATATTTCTTTCTATTCACTGTATTAAATGCCTTTATTGCAAGTTTTATCATATGTTTATCTTTTCCCTCATCTTCTAATCTTTTATATTCCTTATTTTCAATAACTTCCCATTCATGTTTAGTAAAATATGTGTTTAAAGAATTAAATTAAACAAATAATATCTCCTTAAGTTTAAATCTTTTTAAACATAATATGATTAAACATAATATTCCTGTTTTTCATATTATATCATAATTATATATATGCTAAATGATATATATTTATATAAAATATGGAGGTTTTAGTGTGTTGCACTGTGTTTTTGACGGAGGGTTAGATTTAGCAGAAATGATTGCAATGGATTGTTTATTGGAGGATCTCCCCAGTACTGCGAGACATAGGTATATTTCAGGTTTGAAAAAAAACCATCCTGAAACGTGGGATGCTTATGTTGCTCAAAAAAAGAAAATGGGTGTTATAGTTGAAGAATAAGATATTATCATTCAAATTTTGTTTAGTAAAATATGTGTTTAAAGAATTAAATTAAACAAAATTGGAAAATAAAAAATTTATAATTTGGATTCATCAATAAGAATAGGATCATCAACAGTACCAAAAAAATCAGATAAATAATTATTTTCCATACCCCATTGTTTAAATTCAAAATAATCGAAAGGACTTTCTTTCCATAATTTTTTAACATGATCTTTTTTTCCTTTTTCGTCTAAACGTTTCATACGAAGGATTTCCCTAAAAAAATCATATTTGTTTCCATAAACACCAAACATAATTATAGTTTAATCGTTAAATTATATAAAAGTTATGTCGAAATAATTTTTTAATTCTTCTTTATAAATATGTTTAGTAAAATATGTGTTTAAAGAATTAAATTAAACAAAAACGATAAAGAGAATCTTTTACAAGGGTTATCCGGAATAAATAAATATATATTTAATAAATTTAAAATAGATAGAAATATAAAATATGATGAAAGTAATGATAATCATAAATATCTCTTAAACGAGTATCTTAAAGATCATTTTGAGGAAATTGTAGATAAATATGAGATTTTGCTATCCGATTATAACATGAACATAAAATTTATTAATGTGAAAAAAGTTAATATAATATAAAGGTGGTTTTATGGATTGGGCTTTTGATTACCCTGAAGGGTATGGAGATTTCGGTAATGCTGCTGAAGTATTACATATGGAAGAATTAAATTTAGATAATCAAAAAACACGTATTAAAGAATTATGGCAGAAAGATTCTAAAAAATATTATGAATGGAAGAAATATTGTATTTCTAGGAATCAATTACCTGAACTTTTCGGTACTCGTGATAATCCTATTCCTATTGATGAATCTAAATTATAAGATAAATTTTTAAATTTTAATTTGTTTTTATATATTTTATTTTATGTTAGATAATCTATTTTTTACTATATAAACTTTTACATTACACTCCACAACTCCTACTTTTGTTTAGTAAAATATGTGTTTAAAGAATTAAATTAAACCACATACTCCAGGTGGATAAAAATACAAATATTTTAATAGTTTATTTAGGAGTGCATAAAAATTTCTATGGTAGAACCATAAAAAAAAGATTTTATGAGTGAAAGATAAGAATATGTTATTTTTTTATCTTTCAATATATAAAATTGAGAAATTAGAAAACACAAAAATATTAATATAACTATAAAACATAGACCACATACATCATATATAGTGCCTTAATATATACAAAATAAAATAAAAAAAATAATTTAAATACTTAATTTACGAAACATCAAGTAATACTACGAATATTTCCATCCCAATCAAGAACTGCAGAACTAGCATGAAGTATTCCTATATCCGGTTGTGGATCTTGATAATCATAAAGAGTTTTTTCCTTATCTGTTGGATTAATAGTTAAGGTATATCCTTCAATTTTAAATATATATTTATTATCTTCAATAATTAATCTTGCAGATTTTAAAATATCCTCAATTTCCAAATCCATTAAATTTTTTGATAAATTTAATTTCAAACCAAAATATTCCAATAACTCAGAAAGTTTGATACAATCATAATCTGAAAAATTTAAAGACATAAACATAGTATATACTTCATACTCTATATATTTAACTCATTTTCTAAAAAGGTTGCAAGATTATAATATCTTTTATGCCACTCATCATACCCCAAAATTTCATAACCTACATTTTTACCATTCTCATATTTTGGTACCCTAATCTTAGCAGTAGATTTATCCAAAATATTTTTATAAGCCACCATACTAAGAGCATCAGCAATTCCCTCACGATATCTCTTAAATGTAGGACCACTAGTTGCATTATAAGAACTCGGTCGATAGGCATTAATTAAATTTTTTATATTTTTATTTGTACTAAGTCTTAGTCCATAATTATCATCTAAATCTATAGCATGACCCATTTCATGATACATTATTCTATCGATACTGTATGTTTCATCTAATCCTTCATTCAACGCACTTTTACCGTAAACCCAAATAACAGATTTATCTTCAACATGCTTCCATCTTGCTAAGGTGTCCTCCTTATCTGGACTCTCCTCATCTAAAAATAAAATCCTATCTGTACTTTTTTTATATTTTTCAGGAGCATCATAATATGCTTTGAGTATTTTTCCTAAGTCAACATTGGACTTTCCGTTATTAGTTATATTAATAAGTGGATTTTTTCCATCTGTCATATTTTTATCAATGTACAATATACACCCATTTTTTTCATCAATGAATTTATGATATTTTATTAAACTATCATAAGTTAGACCATAATGTTTAGTAAAATATGTGTTTAAAGAATTAAATTAAACTTAGTACATCAAGGATTAATAGAGTATGGCATACATTATAAATATTATTATAATAGTATATATCATACTCCTGAAAATTGTCTTAAACATGCACATTCTGGTTTGAATTGTGGAGATACAGCCATATTAACTAATTCTTGTATGAAATCGGCCGGGTTAAAGTCTTACATAGTTTTAAGATGTGACCATGGACATTTTTTTACTGTTATCCCTATTGATGGGAAAAAACATTACTCTGATTTAACAGATGGTGATTCTGGGTATGCACACCGAGCTTTTGATGATGTTTATCAACATAATTTTTGTGGAAATAAATATGATTTAAAATAAAAGGTCGGCGAATGGATTAATTCTGCCCCTGGGGTGTCAAGACCAAAATTTAGGTAAGGTTTGGAAGGGATGATCTGTTGATAGACTCTGGAGTTTCCCTTCATGTTAGAAAAGTTTCCAGTCATGTGTGATATATTCGAAGAATACTTCGTTTACATATTTAGGATCTATATCTACCCTTTTAATCCCTGCTCTAATAAGCATATCTGTTCTAAATTTGAATTGTAATCCTCCTTTAGTTGTAATATCTAATCCTTTTCTTTTTAAATCAACTTTTGCTATATCTCGATAAGGCATGATTAAGTCATGCCCATTGTTTCCTGCTTTAATCATGTAAACTCCTTGTGGAGTTAATTTAACATGTGTGGTAATAGTTAATTGCCTAGTTCTTTCGTTTTGACTCATAGCTAATCCTTTACGTCCTCCAACATTAGCAGCTGCCATTTTCGTAATGGAGCTATTTTTAATTTTAATTGTTTGAGGTAAAGTAATATTATAATATATGCCGATTGTTTTAAAATATTGTAAAATTTTATTTTTTGCTTCTTTATCTTTTTTATTATTCCCAAAAAGACCCATTTTATTTATCCCTCTACAAATTAAATTTTATTGAATTTTTTTTTGTAAAATTTTATTTGTAATTAATTATTATTTATAAATTTTTAAATTATTCTTTTATCATTTTATATTAAATAACAAAGGAGATTCCTATGTCAGATGTAGTAATAGGCTGTGATAATAATAATGGTAGAGACCATGATTTCCAGAATACTGTTGCTAATGCTTTAGAAAAAGAAGGTCACACTGTCGAAAAATATCCAATAGGTCCTAATTTTGCAAGTTATGCATAAAGCGGAAAATCAAAAGGTAAAAGAGGAGTATTTATAATCGCTCCAGCATTAACTGCATTGTGTGACTTCTATGATGGAAATATCAACTTTAAATATTCTTATATGGCTATTAGGGGAGATGTTGATAGTGGTATGACTAATCAAAATCAATTTGAAACTGTACCTATTTACAAAGATAAACATGGCGACTGTAAAAGTAAATCTTGTAATCCTTTCAATGGTAAAACATACACTTATATCAATAATGTTACTAAAGCTAAATGTCAGGCAATATTTGGTGCGACACCAGAAGAGATGGCTGAGAATCTTATAAAAGCTATGGGTGGCGAAACTGACACAAGTAATAATGGGGGTAGTGCTTCTACCATTAAAGATGCTTTAAAAGAAGTTTTAAGTGGTTGGAATGGTGATGTTGAATGTTTTGTACAGGAAGATACAGTTTATGTAAGAAAAATTCAACCACCTCAATCTGCTACAGTATCTATTATTGAATCTCAGAATATTATTTATGATTCGGTTAGTTTAACTGATGTAATCCCTTCTACAATAAACGAATTAACAGTCACATATGATAAAGAAAAGATTGTTTTAAAGGATGAATATTTGATAGAACGTTTTGGTAAAATCCCTAAATCTATTACTGTTTAGTAAAATATGTGTTTAAAGAATTAAATTAAACATGTAAAAGTTTATATATTACTATTAAAATTAGTAGTTCCTGTTAGATACAAAGTGCAAAATATAAAAAATAGAGTATCTAACATAAAATAAAATATATAAAACCAAATTAAAATTTAAAAAGTTATGTTATAATTTAGATTCATCAATAGGAATAGGATTATCACGAGTACCAAAAAAATCAGGTAATCTATTCAAACGAATGCACCATGATTTCCATTCATAATATTTAATAGAATCTTCTTCCCTTAATTTTTTAACATACTCTTTTTTACCTTCATAATCCAATTCTCTCATTTTTAATACTTCAGAAGCATTACCAAAACGCCCATAACCTTCTTCATAATCAAAAGCCCAATCCATCATAACCACTTTAATATTTATTATATTTTTTGGCATTAATAAATTTTATGCTAATATTATATTCAGATAAAATAATTTCATATTCATTAACAAATTTATCAAAATTATCTTTAAGATATTCATTTAAAAGATATTTATGATTATCATCTTTAGAATTATATTTTAATTTTTTGTTTCTATTAAAATTTTCTACAATTAAATTATCAATATCAGATATTTGTTTAGTTAAATATGTGTTTAAAGAATTAAATTAAACAATGATTTAAAGGGATTTAATCTATATAAACCAAAATATAATATTGTTTTCACGGAAAAAAATGGTTTAGTAATATTTAAAAATAGGGGGGCTGACAAGTATGATATTAATATGGGTTGGAAGGATACATTTAATAAAATGAAATCCCATTATCAAATACATAATTCTACTTCATATCAAGAAGAATATAAAAAATATCAAACAGGAAAAATATCTCATAAGACATTAAAAAAGAATATTGATGATAATGTTTTTCATCATATCCCGATGAAACTATTGAGGCATATATTGAATGTTTTAGTAAGCATAACATTGGAGTATATAGTAAAAAACCATAAATTTTATATTTCTGTAATGTATATATTAAAATAGTATTGGAGGGTTTAATTTGGAGAAAATTATTTTTGATGGCGGATTGTCTCTTGTTGATTTAATAAGTTTAGATTGTATTATGGAAGATCTTCCAAAAAAACATAGAGAACGTTTTATCATAGAGTATAAAGATGAAAATCCCAAAGAATGGAATGAATATTTAAAACATCGTAAAGATATGGGTTACCCAAAATTATAATTATCACAAAATAAAATACATATTTTGTCTATTGTTTTCTTTTTTATTTTTCATATGCACTCTACCACATTCTATTTTAATATGTAGAATTTAATATGTTTAGTAAAATATGTGTTTAAAGAATTAAATTAAACAAATATGATTATATCCATACTATATTATAATGTAGTGTTTCGGTGATTATGATGGTTAGATGGTCAAGAGGGGATGAATTAACAGAAGATTATAATTTTCCAAATGGGATGAATATTCATGTGGATTTTGGAGTAATATGGAAGGATGATAAATATCATCAGTGCTTCTCTAGATATGTAGGGAGTATTCGGAGATCTCAACTTGTAGATTTTTCAGGAAAAGTTATCACGGAGCTTATTGAAGACAATCCTGATGAAATGAATTATGAAAAAGAACAAAAAATCCGAGATGCAGGTTTACGATTAGGAGATGAGTTTGAAAGGATTATAAATTTTCCTAATGGTTATACTGCAAAAATTGAATATTGGATCACTCCTGCAGAACGTGATGAAAAATTTGGAAGATATGATGCGAAATATCAAAGAAAAATATTATTAGATGAAAATAATAATATTTTATCTGATGTAATTGATTATAACCCTTATTATATTGACCCAACTCCGAGAGATGATATTATTATTGTGAATTATTTAGATGCTGATTTTGTGTGATATTATCATACAATTATCGTGTGTAAAATGAGAGAGTCTTTTGTTTAGTAAAATATGTGTTTAAAGAATTAAATTAAACACAATTTATAGATTGTTTTCAAAATAGGTATCATTACTGTATGAATATCCTGGAAACTGATACTTTGAAAAATATAATATCTAATGACTTTAAAATGGAGATTAAAAATGTTTCTTTAAAATGGAGATTAAAAATGTTTTCAGTACGTGAAATGTTAAAGAAAAATAATATTGATTTAAAAATTTCTGATGAGGCTCTTGATTTAGAGTTTGAAGGTAATTTTGTTTTTAGTCATCGTTCTAAGGAATCCAAGTTTATTTTGGATGGGCCTAAAGAATATGTTGAGTGTTATGTTTTTTATGATGATAATCCTGAAATAGATCGTGAAATAAAAATTGTTCCAGATGATCCTGACTATGTTGTGAGACATCATATTCACGGTGGAATCGGCGTGTGTTTTTGTGAAATGTTTAATTCTGAGGGGCAAACAAGTTTAATTACATAATTAGTTTCATAAAATATGTGTTTAAAGAATTAAATTAAAATATTAATACTTATTTTTTATAAATTATCTTTTGTTTAGTAAAATATGTGTTTAAAGAATTAAATTAAACACCTACAATATTTAACATTTATTGGTCCTCCTTTTTAATTAGAAGATTTTTATGTTCAGGGTATTTTTTAACAATATTCAAAGCTAATCTAATATCATCTTCTCTCATCTCATCAATAGATCGATGAACTTCTTTACAAAATAAATCTTCCCACCAATATATTCCATATACTTTTTTTAAATTCAATTTTCTATGACCTGTATAATCTTCAGCAGTTCTATCCCCCACTGCATCTTGAATTTCACGCCCACGAACTAAATTATGAGGAATAACCACATCTCTTAATTTTATTAAACTATCAATATTTTCAATAAGATACTCTGAATCCACATAATACTCTTCACTTAAGAATTCATCATAATTTTTTAGTAAAATACCATCCAATGTATGTTCAAATTCAATTCCTGGAAAAAAATCACTTTGCATATAAATCACACTTTTACCCTTAAAATAATTTTATGAACGTTCTCATTATCAATAACTTTTATGATATCACAATTCGTATCTGAACCAAGAATAGTTTCCATTTGCTCAATATACATATTATTGCGTTTTTTATTTTTTGCTTTAGGTGCTATATAGACACATTTGCCCCCTGCAGGAATCTCAATTTCTAAATCCCATTTAAATTTTTTGGAATTATTAACATATTTATTTCTACCTGCTTTGGATAGGGACATGCTTCTAGCAGAATTAATTATTGTTTCTCCTTTTTCTAAATGTTTCGTAAAATATGTGTTTAAAGAATTAAATTAAACACTCCTTATTTTTTCTTATTTTACCTATTTAAAAGATTATATGTTATCTTTTTTATAATTTTTTTAGGACTAAAATTTTCACCCTCAAAATATTGGTGTTGTCCTCAAAATATTATATGAATATTTAGTTATTGTCCTTGTTTGAGTATAAATTTTTAGGACTAAAATTTTTTGATGGTTTTTTATGTAGATGTACTCATCAATGGAGAGAAAATCCTATAAATTCTTCTTCATCTAAAATTGTTTTTGCAAGATTAGAGGATTATCTATTAATAATATCTTTATAAGTTAATTCTTCACCATTATAAGTAATATTTGAGTTAATTTTATCCAATATTTTACTTGCAATGACTTTTCTTTTATTTAATTTTATTGAATTGTTTCGCTTATCCAAATCATCTACTGTGGTCTGTTTTTTATTTATTAAATTTATAACAGTATCAACAATCTGTTGTCTGAAATCTTCAATTAAATCATATAGGTCAAGCTAGTCCTATTGTCCCTATTAAAATGTAAAAAATCCATTATATTGTTTAAGATCATTAAATAAAATTGATTTTCTTATTTCACTTGCTAAAATGCCAATCCATTATTAAGCATAGAATTAAGTATAACTCATACTTAAACCGACAATAATTTAAAGGATTATTAATACTTTATTAAAAAAAAAATAATACTAAAAATATTAACAATTTTTATACCTAATTTTAACATAATCAAATATTTTAATAAGTAGTTATAAATTATTAAAACAATACTTG
>OMVX01000034.1 GCA_900314605.1 uncultured Methanobrevibacter sp.
AATAAAAGCTCTATATTTATGTTTGAACTTTTTAAACCTTAATTTTTCTAAGGTAAAAAAATGGAAATAAAAGTTATCACACAAGTTTTTGAAAGTGCCTTAAAATTTTTTAAATAAATATTTATATTTGAATATAGAGAATATTATTATAATAATTTTAAAATTATTAGAATAATATTTTTTAGGAGATGTCTATTATGGCTGATTTAAAAGGTAGTAAAACTGAAAAAAATTTAGCTTTTGCATTCGCTGGTGAATCTCAAGCTAGAAATAAATACACTTATTTCGCAAGTAAAGCAAAAAAAGAAGGTTATGTTCAAATTTCTCAAATATTTGAAGAAACTGCATTTAATGAAAAAGAACACGCTAAAATTTGGTTCAAAATCTTAGAAGGTGGAGATATAAAATCTACCGAAGAAAATCTTGTTGCAGCTGCTGCTGGTGAACATGAAGAATGGACTGATATGTATAAAAATTTCGCTGAAGAAGCTGAAGAAGAAGGTTTCGATGAAATTGCATTTTTATTTAGAAAAGTTGCAGATATTGAAAAAGAACATGAAGAAAGATACAATACCTTACTTAAAAACTTAAAAGAAGGTAAAGTATTCAAAAAAGACAAAGAAATTGTATGGATTTGTGCTAACTGTGGACATGTTTATGTTGGTGAAGAAGCACCTGAAAAATGTCCTGTATGTGCTCACCCACAAGCTTATTTCCAAGAAAAAGCTGATAATTTCCAATAGATTAATTTTTTAATCTATTATTCTTTTATTTATTTTTATTTATCAATTTTTAGATTATTAACTTTAATATAACATTTAATTTCTCACTTTTTTTTATAATTTCTATTTTTAATAATAATACGGCTGTATTTATTCTTTTTTTTATAAGATTTCATTAATTTTTTAATTAATTATTTTAAATTGTCTATGGTTTCATAGAAAAGTATAAAAAGATATTTATATAAACCATTATTAGTATTAGTAAAAATCTTTTTTTAATATTTTTTTAATCTAATTTGTTTACAGGTATTTTTATGACTGATAATGAGTCTAAAATTGCAAAGGGTAGTTTTGTATTACTATTGGGGTCTTTTATATTTCGTATAGGAGGATTCCTTTATCGTTTTATATTAACTAGAATACTTAGTGCTGCGGATTATGGAATTTTAGGCCTTACTTTACCTTTTCAAAATTTTTTAAATATAACTGCTTCTGGCGGTCTTCCTTCTGCTATTGCTAAATATGTAGCTGAATATTCTGCATTAAAAGATGAAGAAATGGAGAATCAGGTCATCCGTACGTCTTTTAAACTAACTATAATTATGTCTGTAATTGGTGCTACCTTAATGTTTTTAATTGCTGAACCTATTGCTGTAGGTTGGTGGGCTAAACCTAATGCAGTTTTACCATTACGGATTGTTGCTATTATTACTCCATTTAGTACTATTGTAGGTCTTTATAGAGGGGTTTTCCAGGGTTATTATAAGATGACTGATATCTTGATTACTAAAGCTTTTGAACAAATTGGAATGATTATTTTTGCTGTTATTTTTGTTCTTATTGGATGGAGAGTAGCAGGAGCGGTTTTTGCTACTGTTGTTGGTTTTATTTTTGCATCATTATCTGCAGTATGGCTATATAAAAGGGATGTAGAACCCAAATTTAAAAATCAGTCTAAAAAAATTTTAAAATCCCAAGAGTGGATCATTATTAAAATGCTTTTAAAATTTTCTATACCTGTTGTTATTACTGGTCTTGCTGAGGTTTTATTATATGATGTTGGTACCTTGTTTATAGGTGCGAATTTACCAAGTAAATTTGCAGGATATTATACAAATGCTAGTGCAGTTGCTAGACTTCCATTAATTGTATCTATGTCTGTTGCAACATCTGCTTTACCTGCAGCATCTGAAGCATTTACACTTAAAAACCAAGATTTATTATCAACATATATTCATCAATCTTATAGATATGTAATAATTATTGTTCTTCCATTATGTGTGGCAACTGCTGTATTTGCAGGTCCTATTTTAGGATTATTATTTGGTGCTGAATATACTCTAGGTGCATCATCATTACAAATACTCGTTATAGGAATGTTCTCTTTTGCAGTATATACTATTGCTAGCAGTATCTCTCAAGGTCTTGGAAAACCTGTTTTCCCTATGGTTTCACTTGTTTTCGGAGTATTTCTTCAGTTGATAATTAGTTTTATAGTTGTTCCATTATGGGGTATTGAAGGTGCTGCACTTGCTACTACATTAAGTACTTCATTTATTATGATTTCATGTTTACTTTATACATTTAGGGTTTCTAAAGTTCCATTAGCTATTAAAGATTTTATTAAAATACTTGCTGCTTCTTTAATTATGGGTATAGTTTGTCTTGTAATTCCACCAAATTTCCTAGGTTTAATTGCTGCTTTATTTATTGGAATTATTGTATATGTTGGATCTTTAATTTTTCTTAAGGGTCTTAAAAAGGATGATTTAAAATTAGCATATAAAATTGCTGATAAAACTGGACCATTACGTCCAAAAATTAATAATATTATTGCTAAATTATCTAAATATACTCAGGATTAATTGTATAATCTAAATTCTTTAATATTTCAAGAAATATTCCATATAATAAAATTATATTCTTTCAATTTACTATTATGTCTAATTTTACAATGATAGAATATATGATTTTTTAGAAATCATTTTTTTGTTTTTGGCTATAAGTTAAAATCAATAGATTTATATTATACAAATTTCATATTTTTTATCAGAAGGTAAGTGAATAAAAGGGGGTTTATATATTATATGTTTAAACATAGTATAATTATAAATAGATATACCCCTAATTTTTTTTATAATATTTGCTTATTTTTGAATAATTTAGGGGATGGTAAATATAAAGATAAAATTCCTTTTTTCAGTTGCTTTAATTTTAACCTTGCTTTTAGGTGTAGGTTTGGTTTCTGCAAGTGAAGTTGATATAAATGATAAAGTTAGTTTTAGTGATAATACTAATAGTTTAATGACAACATCTAATAATGATAATATTATTGATGATGTTAAAGTAAGTAATGAGAATAATGATGAAATTAATAACCTTCCTGCTACTACCAATAGTGGTAGTGAAGGAGTAAAATCTAGTAATGATGTTTTAAATTTCAGTAGTCTAAATGAAACAATAAATTCTGGAACCGGTGACTTAATTGAATTAGAGCATAATTATACTTTTGATAGTGCAACTGATGCTCGTTTTATAGAAGCTGGTGGTATCTTTGTTAATAGAGATTTAACTATTGATGGCAAAGGTCATACTATTGATTGTGGCGGTCAATTAAGATTTATAAGTGCTTGGGGTAAACATATAACTTTAAAGAATATTACTATTATAAATGGGTATGATCAATGGAATGGTGGTGGTGCTGTAGCAATTTGGGGTGATGCATCAAACCCTGCTCAAGGTACTTTTATTGACACTGTATTTTCTAATATAGAAGGTTGTGCAGTTTATATTGTACCAGGTACAGGTACTTTTACCAGATCTACATTTACTAATTGTAATGGTAGTGTTGGTATTCAAGGTTCTGCAGTCCATATTGAAGGTCAAGATACTTTGTTAGGTCAAGGTACTTTTGAAGACTGTGTTTTTGATCAAAATAAAGCAACTCAAGGTGCAGTCTTTATTAGTGGTATCGGTAATTTTAATAACTGTAATTTCACCAATAATGAAGGAGCAATAGGTGGTGCTCTTCGTATTATGGGTAATGTTACTGTTACAAATTCAAGATTCAGTAACAATAAAGCACTAGGTGACTGGGCTGAAGGTGGTGCAGCAAGTATTGTAGGTCAAGCAACTATTACTGACTCTATTTTTGATGGTAACCAAGGACCTACTGGTGGTGCTTTAGTTATCTATGGTGATGGCAGTAGTTTTACTAGAACTACTTTCAATGATAATACTGCAACTAGTTATGGTGGTGCAGTAGCTATCTGGGGTAATAATAATACCTTTATTGAAGTTAAATCTAATAGAAATAATGTAACTGCTGGAATTGGTGGTGCATTATTTATTCAAGGTAATGACACTAATATTAAAGACTCAGCATTTGATGGTAATATAGCAGGAACTAATGGTGGTGCAGTCTATATAATAAATGGTGAGGATTTAGAATGTTATATTAATATTGTAAATTCTAATTTTACTAACAACAAAGCTGATTTTGCAAATGGTCTAGGTGGTGCAGTCTATGCAAAAGGTTGTACTTTTGTAGATTCTTGTATCTTCAGTAATAATGGTGCAAATAACGGTGGTGCATTCCGTGCTTGGAATTTTGCATCAATTAATAATACTAAATTTGATGCTAACTATGCAATTAATGATGGTGGTGCAGCATCTATTAATGGTTATGCTAATATTACAAATTCAATTTTCAATGGAAATGAAGCACGTAAATGTGGTGCATTATCATTATATAGTCAAAATGATTATGCTACTTACCTTGATTATTTGAATAATAATATATTTACTTCTAACATTGCAAATGGTACCTATGGTGGTGCAGTTGCAATTTGGGGTCAAAATATCCAATTCACTAATAACAATTTAACTAATAATAAAGCGGTATCAAAAGGTGGAGCAGTCTACATATATGGTAACGCTAGTATTATTAACTCTATTTTAAATGAAAACGAGGCAGAAGATGGTGGTGCGATCTTCCTTAATGGTACAGCTAGTATTACTAATTCTGCATTTAACATGAATCAAGCTAAGTTCCGTGGTGGTGCGATCTTCCTTAATGGTACTGGAAATATAATGGCTTCTAATTTCACTAATAATGGATGCACTGACTCTGAAGAAGGAAATGGGGCAGCTGTTCGTATTCAAAATGGTGATTGTACTATTGTAGATGCTATTATTTCTGATAATCATGCAGGTTATAATGGTGGTGCTATATCTGCATTATTAGCTAATGTTACTATTGAAAATTCTACTTTGGATGCTAATACTGCTTTGTATGGTGGTGCTGTTTATGTTTATGGAGGTATTGGTAATTTTGTAAATGTTTTATTTACTAATAATACTGCTTCAGGAAAAGATGATAGTACTGGTGGTGCTGTCCATATTGAAGATGGTACTGGTTCTTTCAATAATGTTTCCTTCATTGATAATGAATGTGTTAATGGTGGTGCTGTTGGTATTCTTGGTAATGGTACTTTTGTAGATTCTACTTTTACTAATAATGTTGCATATAACCATGGTGGTGCTGTTAGTATAGTTGGTAATGGTGTTTTCAATAATACTAATTTTTCTATGAATAATGCTAATTATACTGGTGGTGCAGTTTATGTTAAAGGTAATGTTAATATAGATAAATGTTCCTTCGAAAATAATTCTGCAGATATTGCTAGTGCTTTATTCGTTAATAATGATTGTAACATTACAAATTCTATTTTCGCTAATAACACTGGAGTTAAGAATGAATATGCTATCATACATAATATAGGAACATTTGATATTGATGATGCAACTGTACGTGATAGTGAACAAACTTCTTTATGGTGTGAATATGCTACTATGGAAGTCCAACCATCTGAGTTTATAGGAGGAAAAACAGGTAATATTACTTGTAATGTTACTTGTATAGATGATACAAGAGTTAATAACGGTGTAATCTCTGTTTTAGAAGATGGTGAAAAAATTGCTGAAGGTCAAGTAATTTCAGGTATTGGAACTATAATCATTGAAAATTTAACTCCAGGAGTACATACTTTAAAGGTTTGTTATAAAGGTGAAAATGATTATACTGAAATCATTAATGAAATAAATGTTACTGTAAAAGATGCAGTTAATATGGATGTTTCAGTAAACAATATTACTTATGGTCAGGATGCAACTATCCTTATTAATTTTGATAATATTAATGTTACTGGTGTAGCATATATTGTATATGGTGGTCACCAATATCCAACTACTATAACTACAGGTATAGGATCTATTACTGTTCCTGGATTAAATGCAGGTAATTATAACTTTGAAGTTATTTTCGAATCAGATGATTATCATGCAGATAATGCAAATGCTATTTTCACAGTAGATATGAAAGCTTCAAGTATTGCTTATAAAACTGCTGCTTTTGTTATAAATTACGCTGGAACATATCAAATTACTGTTAATGTACCAATAGCTAATATTCCTGTTACTTTTACTTTAAATGGTAAAAAAATAGCTACTGCTAAGACTAGTGCATCAGGTATTGTAAAAATTACTTTAACTGCTGCTCAATTAAAAACAGCTGGTGCAGGTACACGTAATCTTGTAATAAATTATGCAGGTAATGAAAACTATAAACCAGCAACTGTAACTGCTAAAATAACTATTAAAAAAGAGAATACTAAATTTGCCAATGTTAAATCAGTTAAATCTTCATATAAGAGAACTGCTAAAAGTATGCAGTTAACCGCTACTTTAAAAGACAGTAAATATAAGGTTATAAAAAATCAGTATGTTATCTTTAAAGTTAACAATAAGAAATCTTATAAAGTAAAAACTAATGCAAAAGGTGTAGCTACACTCACACTTAACCTTGCAAATATTAAAGCTTGTAAGCTTAATAAAAAAGGTACATATAAGTTTACTGTTACTTATCCTGTTAGCGCAACTTATAATAAAGCTACTGCAAATGGTAATTTGAAAGTTGTAAATTAATTGGAAAATAATTTTTAATTTATTTCCTTTTATTTACTCTTTTTTTTTAATTTTTTTCTTTTTCTTTTTTTTTTTAATAAAATTAGAATAGATTTCTAATATCTTTTGAAAGAAACTTATTTTTTTTATAAAATTCTTAATTTTGGGATTGTAAAAAATTTAACTGATAAAATTTTATTTAAATTCTAAAACCTGTTTTTCCATCCATCTGATATTATTTGATTTTATTTGTCTTTTAGCTCCTTTTAATGTTCTGAATATTCTTTTAATTCTTCCAGGGAATGTTGTTCTATAAATTAATTCGATTAAATTATTTGTTTTTGGAATATTATTATCAATTGTGTGATTTAAAGTAAAATCTATTTTTTTCTCCAAATTTTTTAGAAAATCTTTATTAATATTTGGTAATTCGTTTATTTGAGATATTAGATTGTTGAATCTTTTCATTGCTGTTTTATATTTATTTGATTTAAATATTAATGATATTTTGTCTTTATATTTGTTATATTCTTTAATTTCTTTTTTTAATTTTCTTTTTTCGAATTTTTCGTTCTTTATTTCAATTTCTATTTTTTTGATTTGTTTTCGGATTTTTATTGTTTTTGTATCTGTTTTTTTAGTTCTTCCTCTTTTGTTGGGTATTTTTGTTTTTAATTGGTTTATTTTGTTTATTTTTTTGTTTATTTTGTTTTCGAGTTGTTTTATTTTCTTTGTATTTTTGTTTACTTTTTTTTGTAAGGGTGTCATCAGGTTTTGCATTATGTGGAAAACCCATTTTTGGTGTTTTGCGCCTAAATTTTTAATAATATCTTCATATGCTTTGTATCCATCTTAATTATTGTATCTATTTTTAATCCTTTTAATGATTCTTTAAAAAATTTTTTGGCACTTTCAAAAACTTGTGTGATAACTTTTATTTCCATTTTTTTACCTTAGAAAAATTAAGGTTTAAAAAGTTCAAACATAAATATAGAGCTTTTTCGATGGATAATTTTTGGGTTGTGTAACTTGTAAAAATTAAAATCACATAAGTTTTTGAAAGTGCCAATTTTTTGATTGTTTTTTGTTGGAATTTGTCTTTAGAAATTATTTGATCATTTATAATTATTTTTGTTTTATAGTCAATACTGGTTATACGAACGTAAACGCTCTTATTAATCTTTATATATTCTTCATCATAGTAATAAATACCGCTTGATTTAATATTTACTTTTTGAATTTCATATTTATTTTTTGTTCTTTTTCTTGTATTAGTTAGTCTATTAATGAGTTATTAGCATTGTATATTGTTTGTCTCGATATTTTAGTTCCATAGTGAAGATTTATGTATTCTGCTTTGCTTTGATAAGATGAATATTGAATAAATGAATATTTCATGGCTTTTTCCTTAATTTCTTTTGTATAATTACAATATTTATCTATATATTGGTTTAAATCTGTATTTAGTGTTAATTGACATTTTTTATTTGAGCAAATATACTTTTGTTTGCCAATGATTAATTTTTTATTTAAATGAAATTTTTGGCACCCATTTAGGCTAAGAAGAGCTCTACACTTTGGACAGATTAATAACTCATCATTATAATATATAAATTTATATGAATCCGTTAGAATATCTTCCATTAAAATAATCAAGTTAGGATTAACATCTTTGTTTAAATATATTTTTTTATTTTTAGAATCAACAAAAAATTTTTATAAATCGAAAACTAAATTATTATTTGTGGGTTTGTTTTTGGTTTTCATATATAAAATTAAACCCATAACTTATTTAAATCTTTTAAATTGTTTTACAGTTGAAATGAGTTTTAATATTTTAGTTTTTTTTATAGTTATGATTTATATAATGTTGTTTGTTTATTACTATTTTTTATGTTGTTTTATTAAAATTAAAGAAGAAATGAATATTTTAGAATTAATATATTAATCCTTTATTTTTATTGTGCATAAAATTAATTAAATCATAATTAACCGATTGAGAATATATTAAATTGAATATTGAAGTACAGAACAATTTCAAGTGTAAATTAAAAAAAGTATTTATATTTTCAAGTTGATTGAGGCCTTATCAGTTAAATTTTTTACAGCCCCTTTAAATAGTTTTAATCTTATATAACCAATTATTTTATAAAATATCTGCTTTAATATATATTTAATCTTCATTTAAAAAATTTTAATTATAGTTTGTCATTATAAAATAAAGTTTAAATATGATATGAATATAATAAGTTATTATGATTAATAATTTAAGGTATAAATTCGCTAGAATTATGGGTAAAACAGGTGCAAAAGTCGTAAGTCTTAAAGGGGGAATGGGTAAAAGTTTTCCTGGGTGGCTTTTTTTAAAATTCGGATCATATGAAGCTTTAAACAATTTAGCTCAGGAACCTGAAATTGGTTCTGTTATTATAACAGGTACCAATGGTAAAACAACAAGTACTACCATGATTATTAAATTACTCTCAAAAGATACACAAATTAGTTCTAATTTTGAAAGTAACACTATTAATGCAATTGCAACTGGTCTTTTAAAAAATGATGGAAAAATTGGTGTATTTGAATATGGTATAAGGGACTTTGAACATGGTATACCTGAAACTGTTGAAAGACTAGTAGAGCCAATTGGTGTAGTTTATACTACAATTTCAAGGGAACATACACAAGTTCTTGGTGTAA
Organism: uncultured Methanobrevibacter sp.; assembly: GCA_900314605.1. Classification (GTDB taxonomy): domain Archaea; phylum Methanobacteriota; class Methanobacteria; order Methanobacteriales; family Methanobacteriaceae; genus Methanarmilla. Next base: position 9,384 of record OMVX01000034.1, read on the forward strand.
AGAATCCATTTGAAAAATATTTAGGGGCAAAAGAAGCTTTATCCAAAAATATGCAGGATGGTATTATAATTACAAATGCTGATGATCCAAGAACTGCATATATAGGACTTAAAAAAGAAAAAGATGTAAAAGTAAATTATTATGGTTTGGATATAGATGTTGAAGACATATTTAAAGAAAATATTATTCAATGTCCAAAATGTGGAAATGACCTTAAATATACTAAAAGATTTATGAATCATCGTGGAATTTATGAATGCTCCTGTGGATTTAAAAGACCTGAACCAAATGTTAAAATTACAAATATTAAAATGAAACCAGATAGATGGTATATTACCATAGAAGGTACAGTCTATAATTATCCAAATCAGAAAAATGTTTCATTTAAATTTGATACAGACCTTCCAACATTTGGACTTCATAACCTATACAACACATTATGTTCTACAACCGCTTATGCAAGTTTTACTCCAGAACCTATTAATATTGAAAAAACGGCAGATGAAGTCTTCTCATCCTTAACAATGGATATATTACCTCCTGGACGTTTTGAAGTTGTAAATACTAAGAGTGGTAAAATAGTAGGTCTTGGTCAAGGAGACAATGGTGATGCTGTAAAAGCTAATGTACTATTTATGAAACAATACATTAATGATAAATTAGAGTTTATTTACACTACACCAGATATAGGAGAAGAAGAAGTTTTCGAAGATCATCTTGAATCTATAAGATTATTAAATCCAGACCACTTAATTGTTATACCTGGAAGAGAATCTGTTGAAATAGGCGAAGCTTATTACAATCAAATTAAAGATGAATTTGATAGTGAATTCTACCCCTTCCCATATGAAGAAATGGATAAAAGAATCAATGGTATAGTTGATCTTGTAAGTAAATCTGAATATAAAAACATCATCATTACTGGTTGTGGTGAAGAACAAGCAATGTGGGAAGAAATTAAAATCAAAATTAAGAATAATGAATAAAATCATTATTAATGATTCTTTATATTTTATTAATGATTTTATAAATTTTCAATAATATAATAATTAAACGACCTATTATTTTTATTTTTAATAATCTTTTTTTATTAATTTTAAAATTAAAGTGATATTATAACTAAATAACTTAGGTTTATTAATTTAACTAATAACTTAAGTTTGTTAATTTAGCCAAATTACTTAAGTTTATTAACATTTTAACAAAAAAAATTAAATTTATTAAACTTTAATTAAAATAAGTGTTGATTTTTAAGTAAATAATCTGAATACTTTTTATCTATTATTTTTAGTGCAGATTTATTTTGTGGACTGGTGTTAGCCCTTTCTTCAACAAGATTTCTTAAACTTCTATTTTTCATATGGGTTCTAATTTCTCTTAAAACAAAATCTATTGTATTTTCATTATATTTTTCTATTTCCTCTTGAGTGAGGTCTTCAAATAAGGGGTATGTATTTAAATCATAATTTTTTGTAGGTGTCATTAAAACATTTAAATAACTATAAAATTTTGCTGAATTAATTAAAAATCCATCAATTCCCATGTAAGTAATTAGAGGCATAAATGATGGTTCTGCAAATGAGTATATTAAATAAGCATTTGGACTTAATGTTTCTCTTAGATTAACTATAAGTTTTACTAAATACTGAGGATGTAGTAATAGTTCATCACCATTTGCTATTAGAAAACCTGTATAACCATATTTTTCAAGTTCTTTAGCACATTCCAATCTTAAATCTAAATATTTCCCTCCTTGGATAACACCTATATCTAATTCTTCCAGCTTTTTTTTAGATTTGCTTATAGTTTCTTTAACACTCCATTTAGCTAAGTCATATTCAATATTATAAGGGGATGATTGGCAGGGGACAATATTGTATTTTTCACTATTAATTATAAGCGGAGTCATTTCACCATTAAGCTTTCCAAATCTTCCAGGGCCATCATGAGATTTAATTTCGAATTTAACAGGCATATTATTCCTCTATTTATTTAAAATTTTTAGTATTAAATTTATTATGATTTTATTTAACACTTTTTTTTGTTAATATTTATTATTAATTTTTTTAGTTATAATTTTTTTATATTATTTTAAAAAATTTTTAGGTTTAACTAAAAAAGTGTCACCTTTTAGGTTACACTTTTCATTTTTTTAGTAATCTTTATATACTCTATTTATATAATTTATATTAAGAATTGAGGTTAAGCCCTATGAAATTCTAGGATGTGTTTTTAAATGTCTGTAATTGACCGTTTAAAATCTTTATTTGGAATATGTAAAGATAGTGAAATAGATGAAACATCTACGGAAAATGATAAATTAACATCTGAACAGACATCTTCTAATGAATCTTCTGTTTCTAACAGTGATTCAAAAATTGAATCTTCTAAATCCATTGTCGGGACCGATAAAGAAGAAGAAGTTAAACATCCTAAGGAAAAAATTTTTTCTAAAATTAAAAAAGCAGAAAAGATTTCTGAAAAGAGTTTAGATTCTTCTGAAGGAACTGAAGAAGATATTTCAGTTAAATCTGAAGATAATTCTGAAGATGCAAAAGAAACGGATAATGAGAGAGATAATATGACTTTATTAAATGATAATGATGTTTATACATTAGATGATATCGATTTTGATTTTAAAGAAAGATTTGTCGAAGCAGGTCTTGAAACTGTAGAACATTGTTTCCAATGTGGAACTTGTGGTGGAGGTTGTCCATCAGGTAGGAGAACCCCTTACAGAGTAAGACAAGTTGTAAGAAAATGTTTATTAGGATTAAAAGAAGAAGTAATTTCTGACCCTGCTTTATGGATGTGTACTACCTGTTACACTTGCCAAGAAAGATGTCCTAGAAGTGTTACTATTGTAGATATTATTAAATTCGCACGTAATGAAGCTGCTCATGCTGGTTACATGGCTGATGCACACAAAGCTACTGGTAAATTCGTAATTGAATCTGGTCACGGAGTACCTATTAACGATCAAGTAAAAGCTTTAAGAAAAAATATTGGTCTTGAAGAAGTACCTCCAACTACTCATAAATACCCAGAAGCATTAAGCGAAGTTCAAGCTATTTGTAAAGCTTGTGCATTTGATAAATTAGTTGATTATCAAGGATTATAGGAGGAATTTTAATGGAAATTGCTTACTTTTTAGGATGTATTATGAATAATCGTTACCCTGGTATTGAAAAAGCTACCAGGATGTTATTCGATAAAGTCGGTATTGAACTTAAAGATATGGAAGGAGCTTCATGTTGTCCTGCTCCTGGTGTATTCGGTTCATTCGATCAAAAAACATGGGCTACTATTGCAGCTCGTAATATTGCTATTGCAGAAGGAATGGGAGACGACATCGTAACTGAATGTAATGGATGTTACGGATCTTTATTTGAAGCTAAAGAATTATTAGATGAAAATCCTGCTAAAAAAGATGAAATTAACGCTGTTTTAGCTGAAACCACTAAATATCAATACGAAGGTACTTCTAATGTTAGACACTTTGCTGAAGTTTTATACAATGATGTTGGTTTAGATAAACTTGCTGAAATGTTTGAAAAACCTTTAGATATTAATGTTGCTGTCCACTATGGATGCCACTTCTTAAAACCAACTGCAGCAAAACAATTAGGAGATGCTGAAAATCCTTCTATTTTAGATGAATTAGTTGAAATTACCGGTGCAAAATCTGTAGATTACACTGACAAACAAATGTGTTGTGGTGCTGGTGGAGGATTAAGATCTAGAGATAAATCTGTTACTACTAGTTTCACCAAAGAAAAACTCGATAATATGACTAAAGCTGGTGTTGACTGTATTGTAAATGTTTGTCCTTTCTGTCATATGCAATTTGATGTAGGTCAAAACGAAGTTAATGAACAATATGGTACAGATTTCCACTTACCAGTTTTACACTTAGCTCAATTATACGGATTAGCTATGGGATTATCTGCTGATGAGTTAACTTTCGGTGCTCAACAACAAGATATTGCTCCTGTAATTAAAAAAATTAACTAAATTTAGAGTTATTCTCTAAATTTTTCTATTTTTTATTTTTTTTATAGACTCTTTTTATTTATGGTCTTTTTTTAAGAACCCTATTTTATATTTTCAATTTTTATAAACTTATTTTACACAGTTTTTAGATTATGAATTTTATTATCAAAACTATTTTATACTACTTTTAATTAAATAATTTATATATTTAGATACATTATTTGTTTATTAAAAAAATAAGTATATTAGAAATTCGTAGGTGATTATATGTTTGTAGCTACATTAGGAGGAATTTTTAAATTTAAAGACCTTCCTGAAGAATATGGTCCTTATGTACAATTTAAGGCAACAATTGAAAATAGAGAAGTTCAAGATGATGATGAAATTGCAATTTTAGATATTACTGGTACTGACAGTCACCATGTTCTCTTTTTAGATTCTTATCAAAATATTGATCAAATTACAGAAGAATTAAAAGAAGCAGATGCTAAAGTTAATATTACAACTTTAAAAATATTGGAAGGCCATTTATGAGCTCTTTACCTGTTGAACAGTTGTGGTTAGTTTTATTAGATTTCCTAACTGATTTAAAAAAACAGAATATTAAAATCCCTTCAGAAATAAATAAAAATATGGGATTAACTAAAAGTCAGATTAGTTTTTATAAAAAAGATACTTCTCATCCTGATATGATTAATGAAATTGGAAGAGCAAGTGTAACTTTATCTGAGATTCAAAATCAGTTAATTGATATTGCATCTGATAAGGTTTCAGATAAATATACTGAACAGTGGATAGATAAAATTAGAAGAGCAAATAAAGGGGAACAATTATATGATGTTCCAGATATTCATTCTAAATTTAATTTAAATCCTCCACCAGGATTTTCAACAAGCCGTATAACTTTTAAAAAACCAATTCTTGAAGAAAGAGTTCAAGATATAGGAGAATCATACGGTTTAATTATAGAATATGAGGATGATTTAACTATAACTGTATACGGGGATAAAAAAGATGTTCAAAAAGGTATTAAGGAAATGGGTTCCTTCTTTTTAGAATAATCTTTTTTTATTAATTTCTATTTTTTTATCAGAATTTAATTCTATATTTATTTTTTTCTAATTATTTTTTATATTCTATTTATTTGATATTTCCGTCAAAATTTTAATTTTTAATTATTTTTTTCTAATTTATTTTTAAGATATGCATCTATTTTTTACAATTTTATTAGATTTTGTTCTTTTCAATTAATTATTTTTATAAAGGATTTGTTTTAATAAAAAATAGTAAAAATTTATTTAATTGAAAGTAGTATATTATTTATTATTAATGATTTGTGAGGTAATTTTATGAAAATTTTATCTATCAGTGATGTACATGGAGAGTCTAATGAAAATTTCATTAATTATTTGAAAAATAATAAAGATATTGATTTGATTTTAATAAATGGGGATATTACTAATTTCGGTCCTTTGGAATTTGTTGGAGACTTTATTGATAATATTGTAGATTTAGATTTTGATGTTTTTGCAATCCAAGGAAATTGTGATCCAAAAGAGGTACCTGATGCAATTAAAGATAGTAATGGAACCTGTCTTCACAAGAATGTAAAAACATATGGTAACGTAATTATATTTGGATTTGGAGGTTCCAATCCAACACCTTTCAATACTCCGGGAGAATTTGAAGATGAATATTTATATGAGAATATTAAAGAATTACTTTTAGAATATGGAGAAAATATGGAAGATGGAGATTTAAAAGTTAAAATATTACTTACACATGCTCCTCCATTAGATAGTGAAGCTGATAAAATTCCTGGTGGTGTTCATGTAGGAAGTAAAGCTATAAGAGATATTATAGAAGAATTTAATATAGATATTAATTTATGTGGTCATATTCATGAAGCAAAATCTATTGATAATATAGCTAATACAACTGTTGTAAATCCAGGTATGCTTAAAGATAATCATGGTTGTTTAGTTACAATAGATGATGACACATTAGATTTTAATGTGGAAATAGTTCCATTTAAGGAATAATTTCATTTGACCTTTATTTTTTATTAATTTTTATTTTTTAACTCAAAATTATATATTTTATTTATTAAACTTTCTATATATTTTAATTTTTTTTTTTTTTACTTAATGGTGTGATTAGTTTTTTTTTATTAATTACTTTATATTTTTAAAATTAAGTCTTTGTAGATTTTAAATTCTTCTCAATATTGTGCTTATTCTTTTAAAACCTATTTATTTTATTTCAAATCTAAGTTTCTAAAAACATCTATATTTTGAAATGAGTAGAATAGATAATTTTAAATATTCAATATAACTAATTAAGACTAATATTATTTTAAAAAATATTAAAATTTTAATTAATTTATTGAAGTTATTGTTAAGAGGTTTTTTTTTTATGAGAAATATTATTGTTATTGAATGTAGATCCACTGGAAAACTTTTTATTGAGGATATTATTAATCGAGGATATAATCCTGTTGTATTACATTTAAAAAATGATGATACAGAGGAGGGTAAGGATTATGAAAAGAGTATTTTAAATCAATATAAAACTATTCCTTTTGAATTTGATATGGTTTATGAGCAGGATTCTTTTGAAGAAACTCTTGCGGAAGTAAAGAAGTTTGACCCTCTTTTAATCATTCCAGGTAATGAGAGAGGGGTTGGTATGGCAACTAAATTATCTCATGAGTTAGGTCTTTTAGGAAATCCTATTGAAAATATTGATGCGATGACTCTTAAAAATGAAATGCAAAAGAGATTAGCTGCAAAGGGTATTCGTTCAATTAAAGGAAAGGTTATTAAGTCTATAGATGAAGCATTAGAATTTTATGACAGTGAATCTTTAAAAGAAGTGGTACTAAAACCTATTTATAGTTCAGGTTCTGTAAGTGTTAGAATTTGCCTTAGCCGTGATGAAATGATTGAATCACTTGAACTGTTATTTAATAATGTTAATCAATATGGAAATAAAATTAATGAGATTTTAATTCAAGAACGTATTGTTGGTGTTGAATATATTGTAAATACTGTATCTCATGAGGGTATTCCTCGGGTTACTACTGTATGGAAATATAATAAGATTAGAACTTCTGAGGGAGCTAATGTTTATGACTCTATTGAAACTGTTAATGAATTAAATCTTGGTGAAGCTGAAATGATAGAGTATGCTTATAATGTTGCAGAAGCAATAGGTGTTAAATATGGTCCTATTCATGGAGAATATATGGTTGATGATAAGGGTCCTGTTTTAATTGAGGTTAATTGTCGTCCTATGGGTGGGAATTTGCCTTCAGAATTTTTGGATCGAATTTCAGGTCAGCATGAAACGGATTCTATATTAGACTCTTATTTAAAGCCTAAAAGTTTTTATGAAGATTTAAAGAAAAGATACCAATTATATTCTTATGGTACTGTTAAGTTATTTATTACTCCAAAAGATATGTTAATCCACTCTGCACCTATATTTAATTTAGCTACTGAATTAAAAGCTTTCCATAGTACTACTTTAATGGAGTCAGATCCTACTAATATATTTTATAAAAAAACTGTTGATGTAAGTTCTTCTTCAGGTTCTGTTTTTTTAGTTCATAAAGATAAAGCTGTAGTTGACCAGGATTTAAACTTTTTACGAACTCTTGAAAAAAATGCATTTTCATTGATTTTAAGTGATGATGTAGTAAATTTTGAGCTTAAAGATGATGAAACATATTTAAAAGAAATTGAACCTGTAATTAATAAAGCTTATGATTATACTACTTGTCTGTTTATAACTGATCAATTTATTAAAGATTTAAACCTGTTACAGGTTGGGTGTAATCAAATTGGTGACTTAAAAGCTAATGTTGATTTTATTATTTTTAATTTAAATAAAAGTTTAATCGATTTGAATGAGGCAGAAAAGGCTAATATTTTTTTAAAAGTTTTATTAAGGCTTAAAACTGGTGGTTTGATTTTTATTCCAAAAAATTCATACCAATTATTCCATAGTGGTAGAAGGGGTGTTGAAGCTTTAATAAAAGTTTTAGAATATAATATTGAATTACCTCCTTATTATATTAAGGATTATATTATTGCTTCTAAAAGATATTAAACTCATATCATTTTTTTTTATCTGATATTATTCCATTTTTTTTTATTTATTTTCTAGTTTTATATTTTATTTATCGGTTTTTTTTTAAGAAACTTTTTCATTAAATTAATATTATAAGTTTTTTTTTATTATTTATTTGATATAGAAATCAATAAAATCATATTATTTTAGTTTATTGTCTGATTTTATTCCGATTATGGATGTGAGTATAGCAAAACCACAAACTATGGCACATATTATAAAGGTTATATCAGATGCTTTAAGAATCATATTCGCATAAATTGTAGATAAGTTTAAATTTCCCATAATCCATGAAAATATTAAGGTTAAAAGACCTAAACTCATTGATTGACCAATAGCCCTTGTTGCTAGTTGTCCGGCACTTGCAAAACCAGCATATTTCTCATCAACTGAACTCATAATTGCGTTTAAATTAGGTGATGAAAATAATCCTGTACCGAATGCCTGTAATATCATTGCAATTACAATAATATACATTGGAGTATTTTTATTTAAGCATGATAAAATGAGGAGGGAGGAGGTCATTACAACCATTCCTACTGTTGCAATTTTTTGAGGATGTATTTTATCTGAAAGTTTTCCAGCATATGGGGCAGTGATAGACATTACCACAGGACTTATAATTAATATTAAACCAGTCAATGCAGAATTAAAACCTTTGACATATTGGAAATAATAGTTAATTAATGTAGAGAATACCATAACAGAAAAATATCCAAACATTCCAGATATATTATATGCAGTAAATGATTTAGTTTTAAATAAATTCACATCAAACGCTGGTGTTTTTTGTTTTAATTCATATAATATGTAAATTGCTAGGATAATAATTCCTAAAATCGTTAATATTTTTCCTTCTATAGTTATTAATGTTGTAAATCCATAAATGAAAAATCCAATTCCTGCCATATATAGAAGAGAACCGATTTTATCTATTTTATCATTTTCATTTGTTTTCCACTCAGGTGTAATTTTTTGTTTTACTAATATTACACTTATTGCTATAAAAATTATGGAAATTATAAAAATGGATCTCCATCCAAAGTTATAGTTTAAAAAACCACTTATTACTGGGGATGTTGAATGTCCTAAATAAACTGCTGTTATTATTATTCCTAAAGCTTTTCCTCTACTTTCTTTACTAATTGCTAAACTAATTATTGCAATTTCACATACATTTACAAAAGCTATACCTACGGATTGTATAAGTCTAGTAATGAAAAATACTTCTGTTGTATGTGCACAAAGCGTTCCAATTAATCCAATTAAAAATATTGAATTTGAAAGATATAATGTTCTTTTAAAACCATATTTTCCTGCAATTTGTCCTGCGGGAATTGTAAGCATAGTAACAACTAATGTAAATGCTGTTAAAATCCAGTTTTGTACAATATTATTCATTCCAAATTCTTTAGCAATTGATGGTGTACATAGTATTACTCCACTCATTACAAAAACTGTAAAATATGAAGATATAAATGTGATTATGACCATATATTTTTCGATTTCATTTTTCATTTTAATATCTCTCTATATTAAATTATTTTTTCTTAAGGTTTTATATCTTGTATATTTTATCTTAAATAATTTTTTATAAAAATAGTTTTAGGTTTATTTTTTTTTTTTTTTTTTACATTAGGTACTTTCAATAATGTGATTGGATTTGATTTTTTAAAATAATTTATATAAATGTAATTTTGCTTGAGTTTTATATGTTTACACTTTAAGTTTATTTTGTTTTTATTTTACATTACCTATTATTTTACTTAAAGTTTTACTTATTTTAGATTATTTGCATAAGCTTATTTTTAATTATTCGCCATATTTATTAATGGTATTGTTTAATATTTTCTGTATTTGTATATGTATGAGGTAAATATTTTATTTTTTATTTTTTTATTTTATCTTAGTTTTTGGGATTTGTGTAGTTTTCGGTATAATTAACTAGTTTTAAAAATATTCTATTTTATTTTATAAATTTTATTATAATGATATTATTAAACATAAATAACATATTTATGGGGCAGATTTTAATTTCTATTATTTTCAAGAGTATACCTAAATGATATTTTTTTTTTAATAAATTTTTCTTTATTTTTTAAAATAAAATCTTTTAACATTTTTTGAGATTATAAAATTTTACAGACTCTATTTTTTCAATAATTTTTAGAGATTTGGAGAACATTCTTGATTAAGATTTTTATAATTTTTTTAGATTTAATTTAAAAACGGTTTATTATTCTATAATTAGTAACTTTTATTAATGATTTTGTTTAAATATCATTTATTATATAAATTTTAGAATTTTTTTTTGTTAATTTTTTTTGGAATGTGATAAAATGATTATGGTACAAGGAGAAGTTGGTGGAAAAGTATATTCAGAACCTTTTTCTAAAGGACTTTTGTCACGTTCTTTAACTAGAGCGGAATTAGATATTACTGAAGCATATCATATTGCATCAATTATAGAAACAAAAATCCAAGAAGAAAATATTGATATTATTTCAACTGAGGATTTAGCTGAAATGATTGTTGCTGAACTTGAAGAATTTAATGAAGAGGCAGCATTAAAGTATATTAATTGGAGAAAATTTAGAAATTCTAAAGAACCATTAATTGTTTTAATAGGTGGTGCCTCAGGTGTTGGAACCAGTTCTGTAGCTTTTGAAATAGCTAATTGTTTAGGTATTAGTAATATGATTAGTACAGATATGATAAGAGAAGTTATGCGTAAAATAATTTCAAAAGATTTAGCTCCTGTGATTCATGCTTCTAGTTATAATGCATATGAATCTATGAGAATACCTTATCCTCCAGAATTTGATGAGGTCATTACTGGATATAAAACTCATATTGATAATATTGCTGTTGGTGTTGATGCAGTAATTGAAAGGGCATTAACTGAAGGTATAAGTATTGTTATTGAAGGAGTTCATATTGTTCCAGGCTTTATCAGACAAGACCTTTTAGATAGAAATAATGTTGTTTTATTCACTTTACAGGTAAGTGATCCTGAAGTACATAAAGGAAGATTTTACTCAAGAAGTAGTAAATTGTGGGCAAGAAGGCCACTGCAGAAATATTTAGATAATTTTTCATCTATTAGAAAAATTCAAAAATATATTGTATCTCAGTCCCAAAAATATAATGTTCAAGTAATTGAAAATATTGATTTAGCTACTACAATTGATTATATGATTAAAGATATTACAGCAAATTATAGTAGTTTAAATAAGGATTAAATATTATTTAATATTATATTTTTTTATTATTTTACTCTTATTAAAGCTCAATTCCAATTTTTTTATTTTAAAACTTTATATTTATATTTTAGATATTCTTTATAATAATGGACTTTTTATTAATTTTAAATCTTATTTTATCATTTATTTTAATGTTTAATTTTAAAGTTTTGTTTTATTTATCCTTTTTTATCTTTAAAAAGTCTGTAGTTCATTAATTTTCCCTTATTCTTTATGAATTTTTTTTGTTTTTATATTTTATTCACTATTTTTTATATTAAATTTTATTTCAAATTTTCATAAACTTTATATAATATTAATAATATATATTACTATGGCTAGACTGGAGGGTTAGGGGTCCTCTGTAAGCACACATCCCCTTTGGTGCAGTTGAAATCCAAAAGGCGGCTTTTTGATATGAGAATGGCCTTAAAAATTGATATAGAAACTTCGTCCTGCAGGATTAATGGTGGTATGATTTTTACTGGAGGGTAAAGGTTAATTATCTTTATTACAGGAACGTGTCAGGCCCGGAAGGGAGCAGCTCTACTGTTTACAATTAATGCTTGTAGAGTCGCGGAGTGGAGTTAATTTTTGAGATAACCTTTTTTATTGATTTTTGTCCACTTTTGGATATGCCATTTTATCAAAATTTTTTTTTAAAATGTTTTTAATATTAAACGAAAGGCTTTTATATTATTATCATATAATATTATAATAATATCTGAATTTTTAATAGTTTTTAACTATTTTTCTATATGTCGGGATGGCCCAGCCTGGTACGGCGTCGGACTGCTAATCCGATTATCCCTTGGATAACGCGGGTTCAAATCCCGTTCCCGGCGTTTTAACTTTTTTATATTTTAATAAACTTTTTTTTATAATATTTTTCATTTAGTTTAATTTTAATAGTCATTTTTTTAAAAGAATTAATTAATTAAAAATAAATAATATAATATTTATAATTTATTTTAAGTATAACTAATTTATAATTTTTTTTTTAAAACATAATCCAGAGTGTTTATTATGATTAAAAATGCAAAAAGAACAGATTCCATTGAATTATCCACAATAAGAAAACTTTTTGAAGTAACTAATCCTGATGCAATTAATTTAGGTATAGGAGAACCTGATTTTGATGTTCCTGAAAATATTAGAAAAGCTATGAAAAAAGGTATAGATGAAGGTTTTACTCATTATTCTTCAAATAAAGGATTCGATAATTTAAGACAAGCAATCGTTTCAAAATTAAAAGAAGAAAATAATATTAAAACTGATATTGATAATGTTATTTTAACATGCGGTGCTAGTGAAGCATTATTTGATTGTTGTCAGGCTTTATTTGAAAAAGATGATGAAGTTTTAATACCTAATCCAGGATTTTTATCATATGAAGCAGGTATTAAATTAGCGGAAGCAAAACCTGTAGGGATTGAAACTCCTATGGAAAATGATTTTAAATTAACAGCAGATGATGTTCAAGAACAAATCTCAAGTAAAACAAAAGGAATAATTATAAATTCTCCATCTAATCCTACTGGAGCTGTAATGGAGAAGGAAGATATTAAGGCAATTGCAGAACTTGCAGATGACCATAATTTTATGATTATATCTGATGAGATTTATGAAAAAATTATCTATGATAATAAAAAACATTACTCTCCAGCTGAATTTGGAGAAAATGTTATTACTTTAAATGGATTTTCTAAAACATATGCAATGACTGGTTTAAGAATTGCATATATGGTATCTCCGAAATATATAACAGAAGATTTATTAAAAATTCATCAGTATGCAACTGCATGTGCTAGTTCTATTTCACAAATTGGGGGTCTTGAAGCTTTAACTGGTCCTCAGGATTCAGTTAATAATATGGTTAAAGAATTTAAACGTAGAAGAGATTTAATTTGTGATAGTTTAAATGATATGGGTTATAATTGTATTAAAGGAGAAGGAGCATTCTATGTATTTCCTAAAGTTAATGACCCTAAGTTTTTTGTTCAAAAAGCAATGGATGCTGGTGTAATATGTGTACCTGGTGTTGCTTTTGGATCTGTTGGTAAAGACTTTGTAAGAATGTCTTATGCAAATTCTTATGAAAATATTGTAAAAGCTATGGACATTTTAAAAAATATGGATTAATGGTTTTTGAATTTTATTCATTTATTTTTTTTATTTTTACTTTATTAAATAAATTTTATAGAATCTAGAGCTATACTTTTTTTGTTTCGTAAAATATATGTTTAAAGAATTAAATTAAACAACGTGGTCTTAAAGATTCATCAAAACTAGCGCGAATTTCATCAAAAGTTAAAAAACTTCTAACAGATTCAGGAATAAATTGTTTAGATGAAATGAGCTCATTTTTAATTTCATTTAAATAGTCTTCGTTAATAAAATATATAAGCCTCATAATTATCAACTCACAAAATTAATTCAGATTTTTGAGATTTTTTTAATCTTATATTTATCCCATATTTCACTTAATTTAACATCACACATATAAAGTTCATCAAGGTCTTCTTCTTTTAATTGAGTAAATCTCTGCAAGTCATCTGTTTCCAAGTTATATTTTATTATTAAATAATTGCCGTACAAATACACATAGTTTTCCTTTTTTATTATGCTGTTGACCATCCAGTAAGGGTAAGACAATTTAAATATAAACTCAAGATTGTTATTGTCAAGATTATATTTATATAATCCGTTACTATCTTCTGCTGTAGAATAGAAATACAGAATATTATTTTCAATGAATGCCGCAGGCATGGTTAAATCAAAATTTTTGAATATGGTTGTATCTTCAAATCTATCTTCATACTTTCTGATTTCATGTAAACTAGATTTTCGAAGAGATAAATGACTTAAACTGGATATTGCGTATATCTTATTGTTGTATTCAAATACTTGGTTGAAATTACCTGAACCTGCCTGTTCTGCACCATATTCTGTAATAATGTATAAATTTCCTCCCCATTCTCCATGATTTTCAGTAATTACTGTTCCAATAGAGGTTTCAAATTTATCCATACTTAAAAATTCATCTTTTGTTTTAAGTTTAATTTCACCATTTTCTAAAATAAGATGATACTCATTGCCGATATACATTGGCCATATGCCAAGTTCATTAGTTAAATTATAAAGAATATAATCGAGTTCTGTAAAATCAGAAACTGTTTCAACTTCAAAGTTTTCATTTTCTTCAAATCTTTCATTAAACATTTCTAATTGAAATTCAGAATGTTCAACATCCTTTTTTCTTTCAAACACTTTTGTTTCATTTATATAATTTAATTCTGGAAGATTATTCATCATGCATCACCATTAAAGCTTAATTATGTCTATATATTTGAATCATATGATTATTAGTTTCTTCATTGCTAGTTTGCATAATATTCGTTTTATATTCATTAATCACTTAGGATAGTTTGTGTATTGATTAGTTTTCCTTCACAATTGGGACATGGATAACTCTCGTCAATAAACTTATAAACTTCATTTCCACATTGTTTCGTAAAATATGTGTTTAAAGAATTAAATTAAACAAAAATAAGAGAATAAAACCTTCAATAAATAAAATTAAAAAAAAAAATAAAAAAAATGATTATTTGAGTTTATACCAAACTTTCACTTTAGTAGGAATATAACCCTTAATCATTTTAATAGGTTTCATATTGGCATGGGAACTATCAGTTTGAGTATAAATTTTAGTAATTACTCTACCTGTAGACGGACTATCAAAAAATACATAAGCTTTGAGTAGTCTTGTATTAGAATGCTCTCCTTGAGTTGGAGTTAGGAGAGTACCAATATATATACCTTTATCATACTGACCATCCTTAGCAGTATAAAATGCCACAAGTTTTTGGCCAGTTTGAAGTTTATGAGTATGAATAGGTGAATCAGCTAAATCATCGAAAGGAACAGTAATTGCATATATAGGATTTTTTGAAATTACAATATTAGCATTTTTGATAGCACCATAATAATTTTTACTGTCACTTATACTTATCCTAGCTTTATAAACACCTATTTTTAAATTTTTAGTGTTAAGACTAATTTCACCTTTGGAATTAGTGTTATAATATTTACTTTTAGATAATTTACCAATAGACAGTGTAAATTTCACTTTTTGATTTATTAAAGGATCATGAGTAGTAGAATCTTTAATAGATATTTTGAAGTGAGAATTTGATTTATATTTAAAGGTTTTTGAAGGTGCATTAATTAATACTTTATGTTTGTATTGTTTCTTTGTATATGCATTTACATACTTCAAGTTACTTTGATCTTTTTTCACAGTTGATACTGCATTATCCATATCTGCAGCCTGTGTTTGTTTTACATTCACTAGTTCTTGAGTATTTTGTTTTTCTTTAATTTTAACTGTATCTACTGCTGTATTGTCTGCTGCACTAACCGCTCCAACAAACAAAAAGGTTAGAGCAACGACAGTTAACAACATCCATATTTTAGTATTTCTCATAATTAAACATACCTCATAATGATTTCGTATATTTTATACTTTAAATTGTATAATAACGAATTATCATTTTTCATAAAAAAATTTTTTACTCCCATAAAATAATTTAAATAAATTTAAATAGTTTATGGTAATAATAGTATATATTCAATGTATATATATATGTTTCATAAAATATGTGTTTAAAGAATTAAATTAAACCCCAGTTCATGTTAAAAATATTTCTAAAATGGTTAATGAGAATAGTGAAAAATATCTTAGACAATATCAAAAAGTATTATCTGATTATGATATGGAAGTAATGTTTATTAAGAATGAGTACTATAAATAATTAATGAGAATGTTAACTTTTATTAAATATCGCAAATATTTATTATGGTGATTTTTATGGAAGATGGAGTTTTGGATTCTGATTATGGATATGGGGAATTGGGTAATGCTGCTGAAGTTGTGGAAATGGAAGATTTATCCTATGAAGAGTAAAAAGCTTATGTTAAAAAATTATGGTTAGAGGATCCTAAAAGTTATTATGAATGGAAAGAAGAATGTATAAGATTCGGTTTCTTACCTGATTTTTTTGGTACTCGTGATAATCCTATTCCTATTGATGAATCCAAATTATAATATTTTTATTTTCCAATTTTTTTTTATTATATTCGTTTCGTAAAATAAGTGTTTAAAGAATTAAATTAAACTTATTTACCCCCCCTATTCTCCGCAATTTAATTCAATAGAACAAGTATGGAGAACAAGTAAAATAGATGTAATGATAATATTATGACTCTAAGGAAATTTTAGGTAAATTTTTTGTTGAAACATATTTAAAGTAATCAATGAGGGTATTTCTTTAGTTGGTGGGAGAAAACATTTTTAAAAAAGTTTTGTAATTTAATATAAAATAATTTATGAAGTATAATATTTATAAAACAGTATCAACGTCTGAAATATTATTTAAAACAGTTACATCCAGATTTTCTTTTTCAATCATTTCTTCTTCTTCAAAGGTTAACTCAGAATTAACAAGTATTCCTTTCATACCTGCATTGATTGCTCCAATAATATCTGTGTCAAATTTGTTTCCAACCATTATACTTTTATCTGCACTACAATTCATTCGTTTAAGTGCTTCTTCAAAGATTTTAGTATGGGGCTTTTCATAACCTACCTCTTCTGAAGTTAAAACAATGTCAAAAAATGGGTGAAGATTAAGTCTTATAAGTTTTTCCCATTGTTTAATGGTAAGGCCATTAGTAATTGCACCGATTGTATATCCTTTTTGTTTTAAATAAATTAAAATTGCAATAGTTCTTGGAAATGGTTCAAGAAGTGAAAACTTAACATTATGGTATGTTGTCATACCAAGTGCTATAAGGTAAGGATCTTCTGCACCAATTACTCTTTTTGTAAGTACGTTGAAATGTTTACCATAATTTGATCCTTTTTCTTTAATAATTTCTTTGAAAATATCATAAGCTTCTTCTTCTTCAATAGGAAGTCCATTTTCCACAATATTGTTAATTGCAGCATGTCTTGCAAGTTCTGCAAATGAAGAAGTGTCAAGTAAGGTATCATCAATATCAAAAAATACTGCTTTGTCTTTGCAATCTTCATCCATATTATTCACCTTAGTTTTATTCTTAAATCGTTTAATTATTATATAAATTTTAATATATTCCTATTTTATTTTAAAAATATATTATTTACTATATATTATATTAATAAAATTCAATTATTTATAAATTTATAAATTTAAATTTTATCTAATTTCTATTTTTTTAAAATATTTATAAAATGAGAAATAATTTTAATTAAAATTTAACGGTTCTTTTTAAAAGAAAAAGGAGTCTAATGTTTGTTGTTTTTCTTTACTATCTAATTGCTCTAATTCTTCAACAGTATAACCAAATGAACTCATAATACGTGATACTGCAGGGATTAACTGATTTGAAATATAATAATTTATATCAAATTCAGTATTTTTATCAACATATTGGTATGGAACTGCTCTTGAGCTAATTGAACCTTTTCCTTTAATAATTACATATCTTAAAATATCTCCACGTTGAACTTTCATTCCATGGTAATCCTCTTCTGTAAAATCCTTCATATTCAAGTTCCATAGCTTTAGGTAAATTAGAATTAAATTCTTTTAAAAATTCTTGAGCTTGATATTTTATTGTTTTTTCCAGTTCAAGCTGTTCTTCACTTTCTATGGGTTTATTACCATTTCTTTCTTTTAACAAATTTCACACCTGGAATTTTTTTTTAATAAATTCAATAAAAATAAGGATTTTTACAATCCCTTTTTTTAGATTATATTGATTAAGTTTTATAAATTAATATATTTATTGATATTATCCATATATTTTAATGTTCCTCTTTTTAATTTAAAATTAGCCACACACTACCACACGTTTGTACAATAATATATATTAAATAGTATAAAAATATACTCATACAATAATTAAACACATTCAAAAGTCATATAAAAAGAAAAAATGAGAGATATTATGTTGTTATTCAAATTGTTGAATTAACTTTAGTTATTGTTACAGTTCCATTTTGATAGTAAATTGTCCAATCAACATATGAGGTATTGACTTTAAAATCTCTCATATGTGACTTTAACATCATTTAAAATATGTTTTACCATTTACAACCACACCTACAGCTATGTTCTGACCCTTATTTTATTGAATCCAGACATAGTACTGCTTATTATTGTAATTCTATTTTTCCCCAATATGTCATATTATTAAAAGTAACTTCAGCATCATTTCTGGAATAAATTGCATTTAAAATGTTATCTTTGTCTTTGAATGTGTTTATAATATTATTATTTTAGTTATTTCTAAAGTTTCTGAATTAGCTCTATTATTTAAGAAACGAAAATTTAAAACGTTTTAGTTGTAGATTCACTATTGATGTAAATTTTAAAATCATTAGTCGTATTATTATCAGTGAAATTACAATTTGAGAAACAACCAAATTTTATCCAAATAGCTCATTCTTATATTAAAATTCATCATAATTTACAGTCTAAAAATTTTTCCAACTGATAATGATTTTAAGAAAAATTATAATTGAATATTTAAAGAAAAATAAACAAAGTTCAGACAAAACATAGGATATTCAAAGGCATTGAATCTTAATCCTTACAATAACACCATACAATTATTTGATGGACATAATTCTTAAAGATAAATCTAATTTAGTTAAATATCATATGATTATAATTTATCAAATAAAAACAACATGGGTTAGAATATTAGGAGTAATTAAATATTATTAAATATTCACAACATTCCACTCATCATTTATATCTTGTAAATGATGATCCACAATTATTATAGTCTTATCATCTTTAAATGATATTAAACATTCATAGATTGCTTTTAAAGATTGTTTATCAATGTTACTACCTACTTCATCAATTAAGATAATTTTTGGATTTCTTAATAAAACACGTGCGAGGGATATTTTTTGTTGTTCACCAGACGAAAGGTTAATATTATCTCCTGAAAGCATAGTATCAAATCCTTTAGGAAGCTTATCCAATAAATTATCTAATTTAACTTTTTTAATAATATCCATTAATTCATTATCACTAACATTATCATTATCTAAACAAATGTTCTCTCTTAAAGTGCTGTCAAAAATAAAAGGATTTGCCATAACAAAACCAACATTTCTTCTTAAAGAAGATTCTGTAATCTCATTAATGTCGAGTCCATCAAAAAATATTTTGCCATCAGGCATCTCTATTATTTTTGTCAATATATTAAGCAAAGTACTTTTACCACTTCCATTTGAACCACTCAAGATATTTATGCCTTTCTTGAATTTAGCAGAGAAATCTTCAAATATTACCCTATCATATTCAAAATGAATATGTTTAATCTCAATATCTCCATTAATAACATTTAACTGCTTATCACCCCATTGTTTAGAGGGTGCATTGTAAATCTCTCCAAGTTTATAAATAGATGGAATAGTTTGTTGGAAATTAGATACAAGAGCCATCATATCTGTTGAAATTTGTGAGAATGAAACCAGATATGATACAAACATTGTAACAAGTCCTAAAGAAATTTCACCAGAAATAACTAAATGCCCACCATAAAAAATTAAGATTAAACTTGGAATAAGGAAAACCAGCATCCCTGCTACCATTTGCCGAGCATATAGATGTGATATTTGATTTTGTTTTTTAACATACCCCTCTAAGATATTTTCATATCGTCCTAAAAAGAAATTATCTAATGAAAAAACATTTACAAAATTAATATATCCAAATATGGTTTTAATTACTGAATAAATACTAGAAAAAATCTCAAGTTGCTCTTTAGAAATTTGTCTGATCTTTCTTGAAAAAAAATATGAACCTAAGAATATTATAATTATAGGAATAAAACTAACGACAGTTAATCTAAAATCCATAATTAATAGAGTTATAATGATTAATATAATTTGAAGTACATTTTTTATTAATGAAGGTATAGTTGATGAAATTAAAATATTTGAAAATCTTAACACATCAGTTAAACTATTAGTAATCTCACCAACACCATATTTTTTATTATCATTGATTGATTTAAGAAAATATATCCTACTTTGCTCAAAAAATAATTTTCCACGTAAAGACATTTTTAAATAGGATCCTAAATATTGAAAAATGGCTGATAATATTGCAATTATAATAACAATATTTAATAAAAAGTAGAATGTTGAATACTGATGATTAAGAATAACTGAATCAATTATATATTTAGCAAATAATGGCAATAGGAATGTAAATAGAGATCCAATTAAATCTAAAATAACTATTAAAATAATCCATTTCTTTTGCTCAAGAATATATTTAATCAAAAAGTCTTTATTTTTGAGTTTATGCTTCATTAAGATTGCTCCAAATTATGATGTAGATTTAAAATATAAAACTTTACACTCAAAATCAATATTTATAACATCAACCTATAGTATTAAGTTAATATTCATATAAAATATTAAACCAGAAATTTTTTCTGAATAAATTTTGTGTTAAATCTCTTTTTTTATATTTATAGTATTTAGAGTCTGTCCAATAAATATGTTATTCTATTTTTTTATATTTTTTTAACTCATACAAATAGGAAAAAGTTTTAAATTAAAATATAATGTTATTAAAAGTAGTTAATTATAAATATGTGAGAAGATAAATATTTATATAC
>OMVX01000015.1 GCA_900314605.1 uncultured Methanobrevibacter sp.
AAAATACTTAAAATATAAAAACTATATAAAAAATTAAAAATTTTAATTATTTTTTTTAGAGTTGACAAAAATTTATAAAAAAATTTGCGTCCCACTCTCCTTTTGTGATAAAATATCAATCATGTCAATATATATTGAGAAAAATGTTTTGTCTTTTTTTTCTAAACAGATTGATTACTAACTTGAAAATAAATTATTAAACTTTAATCATGTTTTAAAAAGTCCCTAATTCTCCATATTGACTTTCTGTTCATTCTTGAAATTGCCCTCTGGGTTGGTATTCCAACAGGACATGATTCCTCACATGCAAGAGATTTAATACAATGATTATAGAATTTTTCCTTATAATCTTTTTTAATCTCATTTAGATGTTCTGTGTCATTTTCCTGATTAATCAGTTTTGATGCTGAAACTGGAATGTGAGGCCCAACAAAGTTCCCCAAATCATAATTAGGACATGCTTCACAGCAACATCCACATAAAATACATAAAGACATATCATATTCAAAATCAATTTCTTCGAATTTTATTTTAGCATTACTTTCAAGCCATAACTTAGAATTTTTCATCGAATCATATAATATAGACCTGTCCACTTTTAAATCTTTGATTAATGGGAATTTAGATAAAGGCTCTATTGTTATTGTATCATATTCATATGTCATTTGTTCTTTATTAAGGAATGTCTTGCATGCCAATTTAGGCTCACTATTTATAACCATTGTGCAAGCTCCACATATTCCCTGAAGACAACTGCATGAATATTCAACAGGATTTCCCAATTTTTCAAGTAGGGAAATGACTGTTATATTTAAATCATCATTATAGTGAAATTTAAGATATTCCTCTCCAACCTTAATTTTAACTTCCATATTATCACTCAAAAAATATGTTTATTTCTCCATCATAAAGGACATTAGATGTTTTTTCAAATTCTAAAACAGTTTTAGGATAATCAATTCTTTGATGTGCTCCTCTGCTTTCTTTTCTTTCAAGAGCTGATAGTATACATGCCTTTGCAAGAATGATAATTGGAGTCTCTTTCATATTACTCAACTCATCTAAACCTTTATTAAGATTTTCGTCATCCCTGTATAAACCCATTGAACGAGACATAATTTCAGCCAATCTCACATCATTTTGAGTTGGAAGAGTAGTTTCCTTTTGAATGATTTTACCAGAGGGATTTTCTAACAAAGCATTCTCAGCAGCTATCCAACCTCCATGAATGGCTCCTAAAAGTGAATTACCACCTAATCTGTTAGCTCCATGATACTGAGAAGAGCATTCTCCTGCAGCATACAACCCACGAATGTTTGTCTTATGATTTGCATCTGTTTTGATTCCCCCCATAAAATAATGAACTCCTGGAAAAACCGGAATAGGCTCTACAATAGGATTTAAATTCAAGTATTGAGTGCATACATCATAAACCTCATCCAACTTGACTTTTATAGTATCCTTATCCAAATGAGTAATGTCCAAATATACCTCCTTTTCACCACCAGAAGATGCCTTGTAGATACTTCTTGAAACAACATCTCTTGGCATTAGTTCCGCCATTTCAGGATACCATTCCTGCATAAAATAGTATTTTGTATTATCTCTCATAACATAAAGTTTACCCCCTTCACCACGTGCCGCTTCAGTAATAAGCATTCTTTTGTTAGGAGTTAGGACAGTTGTAGGATGGTATTGAATCATTTCAAGATTTGATAGCTGTACTCCTTGAGTCAATAATTTTGCTGTAACATAACCATCATTCTGTGTTGATCCAACCGTCTTACCGAATAATGAATTAAGACCTCCAGAAGCTATAATCACTGCATCACCAACAAATGACTTAATCTCTCCATCATCTTCATTTACACAAACAACACCTACACACTCATTATTATCTGTAAAAATCAAAGAAAGAAATCTCCAACCGACATGTCTTATAATATTCCCATAATCTTCATATTTTCTACATTGATTCACAAGGGCAGTTACGATTTGTTTTCCAGTTCTTGCACCTGCATAGGCAGTTCTTTGCTTTTTCTGACCTCCAAAATACCTTAAATCAATGTTTCCATAACTATCTCTTGTAAAGTTTGTTCCTATTTTTGAGAGCCACTCAACAATTTTAGGAGCATCATTAGTTAGTTTAAAAACTGCATCAACATCATTGATTTCACATCCTCCCCTCATAGTATCAATAAAATGCTGTTCTGACGAATCATTCTGACCTTTTGTATTTAAAGAAGCATTAATACCTCCCATAGCCATTACTGATTGTGAACGTTCAGAATAGTCAGGAGATATCAAATCTACAACTGCATTATCAGAAGCTTTTATAGCAGCAGTCAAACCAGCAACCCCTGCTCCGACTACAATTATCCTCTTCATAAAATAACTCCCCTATTATAAACTAATTCTGCCAGTACCAAAATCACTAAAATTATAAATAGTACACAGTTAGTCTTATACTTAAAATTCAAATATTGATTTTGTCCATCTAAAAATCCTAATGATATCATCAATCTTGGAATTGAAACTCTTAAATGAAAAATCAATGAAATAAAGAATAAATTATCAACTACAAAATGAAACACACCCACCCATGAAGCATAAACTGAATTCAAAGGAGCTAAACTATAACTGATAATGTGCATACTCAAAAAAATAATTATAAAAATTCCTGTAACAATTTGCTGTGTTGTATCCTTAATTAATTTAGAATATCTGTTGCCTCTTTTGGACTTATCTTTCAAATAAAGATATAAACTAATGAAAATATGTGCAACAACCGGATAAAAAATTCGTCTACCAGTTATCTGAAAGCTGGCAGAATAACCGATAATACCAAACAGATGCAAAACAGATAAAATTGCATGATGTAAAAGCAATAATAATATAATTATTACTATAATAGTATCAATTTTTTTAAGTGAAATCATTTTATCACATTTCTAATTCTTGAAATGGAAGATATAACTGCACAGACTGTTATAAATATTGCCAAAAATGTATTAATCATTTCTGAATGGATTAAAAGTGCAACTATTGGATATACATAAAACATTAAAGCAACAATATGGCCAAATTTTTCATAATATAAATCATTCCTTGATGAAATAGAAAAAAACTCTACTAATTTAAATATAATGATAAATAAGAACCAAAATGGAATAATATTTCTCATAATAACAGCAAAAGTAGAAAGAATAATAAATATAAAATCACAAATCACATCTAATTTTGCACCTTCATTTGTGTTTAATTTGTATTTTATAGCTATTTTACCATCAAAATAATCAGAAAATGTCGTTAAAATAAAAATTAATAATAAAAAATATATATTAAAATCTATTAATGTGAAATATAAGAATAACAATCCAAAAAATATTCTACATAAAGTCAAAATATTTATATAACTCTTTTGCATAATACACCATTTACTATAATAAGTATTAATAACTATAATAAGTATTAATAACTATAATAAGTATTAATAACTATAATAAGTATTAATAACTATAATAAGTATTAATAACTATAATAAGTATTAATAAATTATTATATAAAAATATTTATCCCTAATTTTATTATTTCTTATAATCTTTCAAAAACTTAAGTGATTTTAATTTTTAAAAAAATATTCTGATAAAATTTTTGTTTGTCAATTTTTA
Source organism: uncultured Methanobrevibacter sp. (assembly GCA_900314605.1). GTDB lineage: Archaea > Methanobacteriota > Methanobacteria > Methanobacteriales > Methanobacteriaceae > Methanarmilla. Next base: position 3,672 of record OMVX01000015.1, read on the forward strand.
TTATTTTAATTCAATATTATTTAATTCAATAAACATTCATTTCCCAAAACTTTAAAGAAATAAATTAAACTTATACTTAAAAAAAATATCTGAAATTTTATTTTGATAAGATTATCTAATTCTTTGTTTTGTTTAATTTTTAATACTCGGATATTTACCTCTATACTCTTTCATAATAAGTTAAACAGATTGTAACAAGTATAATAACATAAATTAAAAGAGAAATACAAATTAATAATGAAATAATATTAGCAATATAAGAAAGTTATTCATCTTTTTTATAGTCAATAATCGCAAATATCCTTTTGATACTTGAAAATGATGTTTCAATTGAAGCCATCGAGGAACTTAAGTCTTTAATAGGTTTTGTTAATAATTCTCCATACATAATAATTGCCAAAAGAGTTCCTAATTGTATTTCATGACCTACTAAAAGGTAAATCCCTGCAATATAAACAGTAATATTACTTATATTTGTTAAAAAGGTTGTAATAGGCACCATAACCTTAGCAATGTTTCTGGATTTGATATAATAACCATTTACAGTTTGATTGATTTTTTTAAACCCTTTTACATGAGATGAATCACGATTTGCTAGTCCTCTTTCAAAATAACCCATCATTCGCCCCATATGATTTTGATGACCATTGAAATTGGTTTTAGATTTAATATGACATACATATAAGCAAATTGCATAAATCGGAAATATCAACAGATAAACTAAACCCAGTCTAAAGTCTGTCATTAAAATCAACACAAATACAAAAATTATCAACAAAATTTGTGCATAGATTTCAGAAAAACGAAAAGTGATGAACTCCCTAATGAGCATTAAATCGTTGTTTAGTCTAGATAGAATATGGCCTTTTGTTTAATTTAATTCTTTAAACACATATTTTACGAAACTATATTAGAAATAATAAAAATAAGATTTTAGGAAGAATATTTTTCTAAAAAATTCAGACCCCTAAAGCATTTGTTAAATATCCTAATGTTAACTAAATTATGTTTATTTTAGTTCTTTAAACAATTTTTACTGAAACTTAATTAAAACTTAGTTTTCGAATATAATACCATACATATGAAAATTCAATTAAAGAACCTAACATTCCACCGGTAAGCATTCCATAATAAATCCCATCAGGACCTAAACCTAAATAAAAAGCAAAAATGAATGAAAACATGTAAAACATTGATTCTTTAATAAATGTTAAACACATGGAAGTTATTCCCTTACCCATAGCCTGAAGTACATTTATTACAATAGCTCTTAAAGGAACTGTAAATACTGAAAATCCTAGAATATATAGGATATGAGTAATATATTCATTAATATTTTGACTTGATTCACCATAAGCAAATAATTCGGCAAGATATGGTGCAAATATTAATATAAAAGAACAGGTAACAATAGCAATTTTTAAAGTCATTTTGGTTGAATAATTAAAAGACTTAGAGATATTTGCCTTATTCTTTTCTCCATATGCCATTCCAACAACAGTAATATTGGCAACTCCAATACCAAATATTGGGGTAATAAGGACAGAAAGTATTCTCAATGCAACACCATATCCCCCAACAGCGATGATTCCACCAATGCTTGAAAGTAAAGAATTGATGAAAATAGTTACAATACATATGCAAATAGTTTCAAGGCTTGAAGGAATTCCTACAGTTAAAATATCTTTGTATATTGCAAAGTTTCTGTGATATTTGCTAAAATCAACTTTGGCAAATGTATCCTTTTTTATGAATATCCAGTAAGCTAATGGAATAATACTTAATGCACTGGAGACAACAGTTGCAAGAGCTGCTCCTTTGATACCTAAATTTAAAAAATATATCAATATCGGATCTATAATCATATTGATAATAGTTGCTCCAATTAAAGGACCCATAGATTTATATATTGCCCCTTCACTTCTTATGATTGCTGCAAGAACTATAGATACAAATTCAAAAATTATTCCAGCAAATATAATCCATGCATATGAAATTGCATAGTCAATCACTTCACCCGCACCGAAAAACATTAAAATATTTTTAATGAAAGGTAGAAGAATCAGACTTAGTACAATAGAAAAGCAAATTGTTAGAATAATTGAATGAACTGAAGCATTCACTATTTTATCATCGGTACCTTCACCAATGAAACGGGAAATAATACTGTTTGCACCTATGCCCAAACCATTTCCTAAGCTGGATATAATCATTATTAATGGAGATACGAATCCAATCGCTGCCAATACCTCTGGACCTAATCCAGAAATCCATATGCTATCAATCAATGAATTGAATGTAATTAAAAGCATACTAATAATTATTGGAGTAGATAATTTATTTATTGCTTTTTTTGGATAGTTCTTAATTAAATCAATATCCGAAACCTCGCCATCACTAAACATTTCATCACTTTAATGTATTTAATATAATCGAATATAACTTTTTCCATATTTATCATTTATACTTATAGTTTTTTTTGGGTTTTGACAAATAAGTTTTTAAGTTAATTTAAGTTTAATTTAATTCTTTAAACATATATTTTACGAAACTTAAAAGAGAATAATAAAAAAATAGTATTAATTATTTGGTAGTGCTTTAATAAAATTAATAATATATTTTGTAATAGGATAAAGTATAATTTCATAAATTACTTTAAATGATGCTTGTCCAAAAATCATTATTAATATTGCATATAAAGGTATTGTTCCATAAAATACAAAGGAAATGAAAATTATTGCATCTAACCCTTCTCCAATAATAGTAGAAAAAATACATCTAAAGAATAATTTATTATAATATTTTTCTTTTAGAATTACCATAATCTTAGCATTAACTAATGAACCAATGAGATATGAAAGTATACTACCAACCAGTACTCTTATGGTAGACCCTAAAACTGTAGAATATGCTTCAGCATTTATAAAAAATGGTGGTGTAGGCATTAAAATCGTTATATTAAAGCAAACTACAGCTATGAAATTCATTAAAAAACCAAGTAAAATAACACGTTTTGCTTTTATATAGCCATAAATTTCAGCTAAAATATCATCTAAAATATATATAATGGGAAATATAATAATAGCACACGGGAGTATAAATATAGAAATTTTAAAAGTTTTAGTTGCAATAACATTTGAAATAATCAAACTAGCAGTGAAAATTCCAGTTAAAATAGAATACAATTCTGTTTTTGTAAGGTTTTCAAACATATTTTTCTTATAATTTTTCTATAATATAATATTTTTGGTGAAATATGGCAAAATTATATTTTATTATAGTTTTTCTCTAAAAGATGATACCAAATTGGTCTAGCCAATTTTCATAAAATGTTTCAGAGTCAATAATTTCATAATATTTATCCTTAAACAATTTAATTAATTCGTTTTTACTGTTATATAGAGTTTTATATATTGTTTTTTTAATAACTCTCCATACATCATCAATTGGATTTAAATCTGGTGAATATGGACTTAAAAAAATTAAATTTATATTTAATATTTCTGCTGCTTTTAAGTTTAATTTAATTCTTTAAACACATATTTTATGAAACAAAAGTAGATTTAAATATTACACAACTAAAAAAAACTGTAAAATATAATTATTAAAAAATAAAGAAAATAAAGAAAAAATTTAAAATCTAAAAATACTTTGTAACATCAAAACTAAGATATCTATGCAATCGTGGACTGTAAATAGCTTCAGTATGGAAATCTCCTTTTCTAAAATAATTTATACCATGAGCACCATATATAAGATAAACATAACCATCTCCAGCACTAATTTGCCAGTAAATAGGTAATCGTTTAATAAAATATTTTCTGGTAAGCTGACAATTTACTTTCCACCTGCTCTTGTCCCCTGTAGGCCTAATCATTACACCTGTGATGACATAACCATTTTTTAAATATGGTCTTATAGTCTTTAATTCCATCTTGATAGCAGTTCGTTTGTTTTTATGAAAAGAATTAAAGTATAATCGTTGTATTGTTTTCATTTTCTTTTTAATAACATAATGATCCCTTGTTGGTTTAATAAAGTCATAACCATCATACTTATGAGCTTTGATTCTATAATATTCTTTTTCTGTAATTCGTAATGTTTTACCATCAACTTTAAAGGTTAAATGTGGTTTCTTTTTAGAAAATTTAAGCATTCTATTTTTATCAACAACATTTTTAGTTTTAATTTTACATTTTTCTTTAGATATTGTAGTTGTATTATCAGAAGCAGAAACAGAACCAATAAACAAAAACAAAATACTTAATATAATTAATATTTTTATTAATTTTTTCATATTTCTCATTATACAAATTCACCTCAAAATTTAATATTTCTAAAAATATTTATATAATCTATTATATTCTTCAAACAAAATAAATATTTCGCAATAATAAGTGACAAAATAAAATAAAAAAATGTTTAAATCAAATATAAAATAAAATTCCAAGCGTACAACCCTAATAATATAAGGTTACCCCATATAACTTGTGTACTTATTTTTAAAATTACATAATACTTTAAATTTATGATTAAAAGTTTATGCACTGCATTAAGAACAAATATGAATTACTAATATAATCCTTTTTTTTAGTGATTAATCTGTCCTTATTATAATAATTTGAAATTTAGATGAATTTTTCGTAAATAAGTATTTAAGTATATTATTGATGGAGAAAATGTAGAATAATAATCATTATTTTTGTAGAAGTTACTTTGAAATACGATTTTAAAAACTGAATATAAAGCAATATTATCTAAAACAACACTTATTTAAATAAAAATATTTAAACTTAAAAAAAACATAAAATAACTAAATTTATGTAAATAAGTTAAAATCCATAAAAAAATACAAAAAACCACTATCAAATTGCTGGAACTTTAATTTTTATAGAATTTTGGAATATTAAAAGAATAAAGTAAACTTATATATGATAAAGAAAAATCTAATAATATTGATTGATAAAAAATACTCTAAAAATGACTTTATTAATAAAATATTATGGAAATTTATCATTCCTAACTTAATAAATTAATTATACCAATTGAAAACTCTAATATCCCGTCGACAAATAATAAAATTGAAAATATCTTTCAAAAAATATTTCCAAAAAATATAAAAAGAAGAATGAAAATAGAAAAAGGGCTTTTAACAAGATTTATGTTAAAACTAAATTATTGGAACATGAATAATGCCAATTAAAATTTATCACACAAGTTTTTGAAAGTGCCCCATTTTTTTTGTTCTAAAACTTTATTAATATAAACAAAGTAATAATTTAATGGTTAATAAAAAACAATTTTAAATTTATATATTTTTTTATTTAAAATGTTTTATTTCATATTTATAATTAGAATTTTTCTTATTTAGGTTAATTGGAGATTTTAAATGACATGTAGTATTTTAACTGGTGGAGCATGGGGAGATGAAGGTAAAGGTAAATGTATTACTTACCTTTGCAGAAATGATAAACCTGATATTATTGCACGTGCAGGTGTAGGTCCAAATGCAGGACATTCTGTTGAATTTGATGGTGAAAAATATGGTTTAAGACTTATTCCATCTGGTTTTGTTCACACTGGTGGGGAATTAATGATTGGTGCAGGGGTTTTAGTTGACCCTGAAGTGTTTTTCCAGGAAATTGAAGAATTAAAAAAGTATAATGTTGGTGAAAGAACATTAATCGATAAAAGATGTAGTATTATTAAACCAGAACATCGTGAAAGGGATAAGAAATCTGATCATTTATCTAAAAAAATTGGAAGTACTGGTTCTGGATGTGGTCCTGCTAATGCTGATAGGGTTTTAAGAGTTTCTGATTTGGCACAGGATATTCCTGAACTTGAAGATTACATTACTGATGTTTCACTTAATGTAAACAATGCTTTAGATGAAGGTAGAGATGTTTTTATTGAAGGTTCACAAGGATTTTCTTTATCTTTATTTTATGGTACTTACCCTTATGTAACCAGTAAAGATACATGTGCAAGTACTTTTGCTGCTGATGTTGGTATTGGTCCAACTAAAGTTGATGAGGTTATTAATGTATTTAAAGCATATATTACAAGAGTAGGTGAAGGACCATTCCCTACTGAAATGACTCAAGAAGAAGCTGAAGCAAAAGGCCTTGAAGAGTATGGAGTAGTAACTGGTAGACGTAGAAGAATTGGTCATTTTGATATGGATCTTGCAAAAGAATCTTGTAGAATTAACGGTGCAACTCAAATTGCTTTAACTTGTGTTGATAAATTATATCCTGATTGTGCAAGAACACAGGATTATTCAGTTTTATCTGCTGATACTAAAAAATTCATTGATGAGATTCAAACTGCTACTGGTGTTCCAGTAACTATTATCTCTACCGGTCCAGACTTAAAGGACACAATTGATTTAAGAGACGAATTATTATAGTTTTAACTTATTTTCTAATAAGATTATTATTATAAAAACTTCTTTTTTATTTTTATTCTTCCATAACACAATTTCTTTTTTTTTATGATTTTTAGTTTTATCAATTTCAAGAATTTTTTAAAAATTTAATATAATATTCCTTATTTAAATTAGTATCTTATTAATTTGAATAAAAATTAGCTGAATAATTTTATTATATTTAATTAAATTATAAAATCTATAATATTCTAAACATTTTAATAAGTTTGAAAATATTTAAAAATTCTTAATTGAGAGATTATGGCACTTTCAAAAACTTATGTGATTTTAATTTTTACAAGTTACACAACCCAAAAATTATCCATCGATTTATGATTTATTTTTAATTTAAAAATTTATTCTAAGGTAAAAAAAATGGAAATAAAAGTTATCACACAAGTTTTTGAAAGTGCCGAGATTATTTTTCTCTAAAGTTTTATATTAGTATATAACTAATATATATTTATGAATAAGGTATCAAATTTTTTTATATTAAAAATTTTTATTATAATAATTTTAGGATTTTCATTAATATCAGCTATTAATGCTGAAGAATTTGAAACAGATATAAATGATGCTTTTTTATCTGACGATGCAAATGAAATTTCTCAAGATATTAGAGAAGACAAACCAATTTCTAATGTTTCAAATGGTTCATTTGCAGATTTATCTAAAGAAATTAACAATACTCCTGAAGGAGATGTTTTAGTTTTATCTAAAGATTATAAGTATTCTAATACAGATAATTCATCTAATAAAGGTATAATTATATCTAAAGCAATAACCATTGATGGTAGCGGCCATACTATTTATGGTTGTTTACTATCAAGGATTTTTAATATTACTGCTAATAATGTAATTATTAAAAATTTAACTTTTGTCGGTGGCTGTGCATTTGGAAGATATGATAATATTCCTGTTGGTGGTGGAGCAATCTATTGGGCTGGAACTAATGGATATTTAGAGGATTGTCAATTTATAAATAATATGGCTTCAGGTATTGAAGATGATCCATATGAAAAAGCCATAGAATATTATGATGAACAATCCGGTTTGTATTATTATTCATATAACCTAAGGCCTGTTGGGGCAAGAACTAATGAAGGTGGTGCTATTGTTTGGTTTGGAGAGAACGGAACTGTTTCAAGGTGCTTATTTAAGGAGAATTCTCTTGATTATCCTAATGGTGGTGGAGCAATTTTTTGGAGAGGAAATAATGGTAAAGTTTTAGATTCCGAATTTTATAATAATTGGGCTTTTGTTGGTTCAGCTATTTATTGGACAGGGTCTAATGCTTATATTAACTCTTCCATTTTTATAAATGAAGGAGTTTCGGATGATGGTATTTTTTGGAAGGCTAATAAGGGGTCTATAGAAAATTCAGTTTTACTTTCATCTAATAACAGGGATGTTATATATTTATATAGTGGTAAAATAAGTGCTGAACATAATTGGTGGGGTCAAACTTTAACTAACATTAATTTGATTCAAAAATCTTTAAAAGTTAAGAGTTTTTATATTTTAAATCTTACTGCAAATAAGAATTTTGTTAAAAAGGGTGAAAAATTTACTATTTATGGTGATTTAAACCTTTTAAAAAATGCTAGTGGTATTTATAAAGTTCCTTTTAATCTTAGTCTTGATTTCAGATTACCTGGAGGAAAAAAAGTAAGACTTGTAAATGGGACTTTTAGTTATTCTTTTATTGCAAAAAACACAGGATTTATTAATTTAACTTTAGATGCTAATAAAATTATTGTAAAAATTAGTCCTAAAACTAGATTTGCAGATAATAAAAATATTACTGCTTATTATGGTTCAAATGTTCTTTATAAAATCAGAGTTTTTGATGAAAATGGCCATTTAGCTAAACATCAAAAGATCAAATTTACTATTAATAATAAAGTAAAATATATTTATACTAATGCAAATGCTTATGTATATTTAAAATTTAAAAAAGTTGGAAAAAATATTATTAAAGCAGCATATAAAGACATAAAAGCTATTAATACAGTAAATATTAAATCTACTTTAATTACTAAAAATTTAACTAAAAAATATAATAGATTGGCTATATTTCCAGTTAAAGTTTTAAATTCTAAAGGTAAAGCTTATTCTAATAGACTTGTAAAAGTAGCATTTAAAGGAAGATATTTTAAATTTAAAACTAATTCTAAAGGATATGTTTTTTTGATTATTCCTAAAAAATTAAAAGTTGGTAATCATCTTATAAAAATATCTGCAAACGGTTTGGTCAATACAAATATTATAAAAGTTATAAAATAGTTTTCAGCTTTAATCCAATTTATTTTCTTTTTTTTATTTATTTTCTTTTTTGTTTTATATGTTTATTCTATTATTTTATTGAAATTTATAATAAAATAAATAATCAATTAATATTAAAATGAAATTCTTAATTTTTTAATTTCTAAGAGACTATTTTAATCAATTAACTTTAAATTATAATAAATTATCATAATAGTTGTCAAGATTATATATGAAATTATTTTATCTCTAATTCAAATAATGGATTTAATGTTTTATATCTACCATACTTAATACTATTATATACATAATCTCCAGATTTTTGAATAGACTCTTTAAGTTCGTTACCTTTAATCATATATCCTGCAAGTGCAGCAGCAAAGGTACATCCACTGCCGTGTGTATTATCTGTTTCTATCAAGTCTTGTTTTAAAATCTCAATTTCTCCATCATAGATAATATTATTTCCATCAAGATGTCCACCTGTAATTATAGTATTAGATTTTTTTCCAATAATCTCTGCTGCTTTAATTCCATCATCTAAATTATTAATTTTCATATTAGCTAATTGTTCTGCTTCACTAATATTTGGACATACAATTAATCCTTTAGGAATAAGATATTTCATTAAATATTTAGGAAACTTATCTTTTGATAGATTTCCTCCTGAAGTAGAAACCATTACCGGATCAATTACAAGTTCCAAGTCATATTCATCTATTTTTTCACTTACAAGTTTAATAATTTCTTTTGAATATAACATACCGGTTTTTCCGTAATGAAGATGGTAATCATTAGCTATAGCATCAATTTGCATAGATATAAAATCAGTATCAACCTCTTCAATACCATAAACCTTTGAGGGGCCCTGTGCAGTAATTGCAGTTATTACACCTGTTCCATGTATTCCAAGTGCACTGAATGTTTTAATATCTGTAAATATTCCTGCTCCACCTGATGGGTCTAATCCTGCAATACTAAATCCTATCATATTATCATCTATTATTAGTCTCTTTCAACAATTAGTCTTTCAGGGCCATGAACACTTCTAACATGAATATTTAATGACTGTAAATATTCTTTAGTTTTAGTTCCATCTCCATGGATAATTATTTCCCCTAAATCTTCAGTAGTATTCACATCCATTGCCATATAAAATGAATCATGAACAATTGGTGTAAATTTATTTATATCTGCCTGTTTTATATGTTTTATGAAACTAAAATCTCCAAATTTCATTTCAATAGAATTAGGACTAATAAGAAGTGCATTTGTTCCTCCACCTTTAGATGGAACGATTACAAAATGCATTAATTGTGTCTGTTCAATAAACATGCCTATATTAGTTTTACCAATTAGTGGAACATCAGAAGGTAGTATAATAACTTTTTGAACCTTATCTTTAACTTCATCCATTGCCTGTTTTAGGGCATTATTTAAACTTTTTTCTTTAGGATTATCCTCTTCAACAATAGTTTTTAAATCCATATTATGAGCATATTCTAATACTTCTTTATCAGCACTGATTATGTATATATCATCAACATTATCTCTAAGTGCTTCTGTAACATCATTGAGCATAGCTTTTAATAAATTTTCCCTTTCTTCTAAAGTTAAAAAAGGAGATAACCTGGTTTTTGCATTGGAAAATTTACTTACCGGAATTATAGCATATATTTTATCCATTTCTTCATCCATTTATATTCCCCGATATTTTTTTTAAGTCTGAATATAATTTTTATAAATGTTTATTTAAGAAAAATTAATATGTTTTAGCAATCGAACCAATATGTTTAGCTTTCTTTCCACAGTGAATACAGACTTTTTCTGTATCATCATCTAAATCTTCATAAATACCTAAAACGTCCATATCAGTTTCTTCTTCAATTGCTTTTCCACATTCAGTATCTCCACACCAGTAAAATTTGCTAATTTTTCCATCTTCTGTAGTGGATTTTAAATTTTCTTTTTCTTCTACAAGTTCAAGAGATTCATTAAATTTTGCCCATGCCTTATCATATAAGTTATCATGGATTGTATTTAAGAGGTTTTTTATGTTTACTGGAAGGTCATCATCTATACTTAGTTCTGATTTTTCACCGTTATCTCTTCTAACATATATTATTTTATTATTTTCCAAATCTCTTGGTCCGAGTTCAATTCTAAGTGGACTGCCTTTTTGTTCTATATCAAAGAATTTTTTTCCAGGTCTTAAATCCCTATCATCAATACTAACCCTAATATTCAAATCTTCAAGTGATTTTTTTATCTCCCTACATTTAGATAAAACTTCTTCCTGACCTTTTTTAAATAGAATAGGTACAATAACAACCTGCTTAGGTGCTACAGTAGGTGGTAAAATTAGTCCTTTATCATCTCCATGTATTGCAATTAAAGATGCAATTACCCTATCAGATAATCCATAACAGGTCTGATATCCATATTCATGTTGACCTTCTTTATTTTCAAAGGTAATATCAAAGGTTTTTGCAAAAGTTTGACCTAAATTATGTACAGTTGCAATCTGTAAGGTTTTACCATCAGGGAAAATAGTATCAAATGCTATAGTATACTCTGCACCTGGGAATTTATCCCATACTGGTCTGTTACTAATCAAATAAGGAATTGCTAATTTATCAAAAATATCTTTATAAATTTCAATACCTGTTTGAACCTGTTTATCTGCTTCTTCAGCTGATGAATGAACAGTATGTACTTCTGCAAATGATGTAATTTCACGAACCCTTATAAGGGGCCTTGTATGTTTAGTTTCATATCTGAATGTATTTACTTTTTGATAAACTTTGATTGGTAAATCAATATGTGATCTTATCCAAAGTGAAAACATAGGATATATTGCAGTTTCACTTGTTGGTCTTAGAGCTAATTTTTCATTTAGTTCTTTTTGACCTCCATGTGTAATCCAGTATACTTCATCTTCAAATCCTTTAACATGTATACCTTCTTTTGCAAGTTCACTTTCTGGAATTAAAAGAGGAAATAAGGTTTCATCATGATCCTTATCAAGTAAATCAGTTAAATAATTATAAAAATGTTTTCTTATTTGAAATCCGTAAGGTCTCCATACAGACATACCTTTAATAGGATATCTGGAATCAATTATATCTGCAGTTTCTAGAATATTATGAAACCATTCACTAAAATTCTCCACTATATCACCTAATTTTATTACAATATATATTAAATTTTATATTATTAAAAATTATTATTAAAATTTCAGTATTTTTATAAACAATTTTTCCATTTAATTTAAAAGAATTATTTTATTATAGTTTTAAAGTATTTTTTGTATTTTTTTAATTAATTTTTAAAATTAAATTCAATGAATTATTCTATTATAGTTTAAAAATAATTTAAAAACAATAATTGGAAATGTAATTTATTAATGATTTAAACAATTATAAAATTATATCTTAAAGAATAATTCATAAGTACTAATACATTTAATATCTTTTTTTTAATTAATAAAATTATATTATAATATTTAATATTAATTGAATATAGTGAAAAATATACTTAAAATCTGAATTTATCAAAAATTATTTTATTGAATATTAACAAAATTATAAATATAATATATAAAATTATTTTTTTAATATTAATCTCTAATTATAGGTGAAAATATAATGGATTCTAAAACTATTCAAATGCCAAGGGAAGTTCATATTGGTCCCAATGTTATAAATGACACTGGTAAAATATCCAAAGACCTTAAACTTCCAGGTGAACCTTTAGTTGTTACAGGAAACCGTACATTAAAAATTGGAGGTCAATTAGTATATGATAGTTTAGAAGATGCAGGTTTCAATCCTGAAATTATTCAGATTAAAAATGCTACTCCAAGGGATGTTGAATCTGTTGAAAGTAAACTTTCAGAAAATTCATTTGCTTTAGGAGTTGGTGGTGGAAAAGTTATTGATGTAGCAAAACTTGCTGCAACCAATAAAAAGTCTTATTTTATTTCAATTCCAACTACTGCATCACATGATGGTATTGCTTCACCTATGGCATCTATTAAAAATTCCAAAGAATCAGTTTCACTTAAAGCACAAGCTCCTATGGCGCTTATTGCTGATTCTGAAATTTTAAAAAATGCCCCATTCAGATTTTTAGCTTCAGGATGTGCAGATATTGTATCAAATTATACTGCAGTTAAAGATTGGAGACTTGCAAAAAGACTTCAAAATGAAAATTTCTCAGAATCTGCTGCTGCATTATCTATTATGTCAGCAAAATTAATTATACAATCTGCAGATAGTATTAAAGAAGGTTTAGAACTTTCATCAAGACTTGTAGCTAAAATGTTATTTAGTAGTGGTATGGCTATTAGTATTGCAGGTTCAAGTCGTCCTGCAAGTGGTAGTGAGCATTTATTTTCCCATGCTCTTGATCAAATTGCTAAAAAACCAGCATTACATGGTGAACAATGTGGTATTGGTACTATAATGATGATGAAATTATATGGTGGAAACTGGAAATGTATTAGAGATTCATTAAAACGTATGAAAGCTCCTACAACTGCAGAAGAAATAGGTATTGATAAAGATGAAATTATTGAAGCTTTAACAATTGCTCATACTATTCGTCCTGATCGTTATACAATTCTAGGTGATAGAGGAATTTCACCAGATGCAGCACGTAGATTAGCTATTGATACTGGAGTAATTTAGAGGAATTAAAATGATAACTTTAGTAGGTAAAGATTTTGCAAAAGAAGGAGTAAAATTCATATTTTATGGTCCTGCAGAGGAATGTGAAAATTGTAGATTTAAAGCTTCTTGTATTGAACCTTTAGAAAAAAATCGGATGTATGAAATACTTGCTGTTAGACCAAATTTTCAAAAATGCCCTATTCATGATGATGATAAAGTTGTTCCTGTTGATGTTGAGAGAGCAGATATTCCTATTTTATTTGATTCTAAAAAGGTATTTGAAGGTTCTACTATAGTTTATGAATATCCTGACTGTGATGAATCATGCCCATATCATGATTTATGTTTTGCAGAAGGTTTACTTGAAGAAGATAAAGTAATAATTGTAAAAGATCATGGTAAATTCTCCAAAAAATGTAAAAAAGGGTTTACATTAAATAAATTAGATGTAAATTTTGTAGAATAAATATCATATTTTTATTAAATTTTTAACTATTAACGATATTTTAATTATTTTGTTGTATATATGCACTCATATTTGTTTCAGATGCTCCATAGTGTATTTAAACATTAAACATTTAGAGGCATATAATATGAAAGACATAGAATATTTTAATAAACTATTAAACTAAAAAAAATGGTCTGATAAAACAATAACCAACTACAAAACTTTATATATAGTGTATTGTGGAAAATCTTTTATGGAATTACTTGATGGGGCATATCAAGATGAGGAGGATAAAACACCACATTACAGATTAAAACTTCGTAATAACTTATAGTTGGATAAACCATCTAAAAAACAAATGATTAAGCAAAACACCATCTCCACAAAGAAAAATGGAGTGAAACTACTCTACAAATATATAGGTATACACATACCTGAATTAGATAAAATAGGTGGAAAAACATTTAACAACAACCCTTCTCAAGAGTTACAATATGAAGATATTATAATAAAAAAGAAATCAAAGAATCAATGGAAATATCAGACTCTCCCCTTCGGGCATTAATAATTACAAGTGCATTAACTGGCTCTCTGCAAAAAGAAGAAGTGTTAATTATGACTATAAGACACTTCATTGAAGATACAAAAGATTATCATCAAATGAAAATTAAAAATAAAAAAAGAAATTATTTAAAAAATATAATTTTGGTGAACACCTTAAAAAAAGAAAAAATATAGAGTTTATTGTAAAAACTCTTAATTATTAAATTATTTTATATTCTTACAATTATTTTTACTTTTTTGGATACTTTGTTATAGTATTTGTTTGCTGGGAAAGTTATAACTGCAATATAGTAACCTATTTTTCTAAGGTTAGTTATTTTAAATATACCTTGACCTTTTTTATTAGTTTTAACATTGTAAGTTTTTCCATTGACTTTTAAGCTTACTTTTGTATTTTTTATAGCTTTGTTTTTATTGTTTTTAAAGGTTGCAGTGTATTTTTTAGTTTTTAATCTATATTTAAAGATTGTTGATTTTGCAGTTATTTTTGGTTTAGCTTTTTTAACTGTAACTTTCACAGATGCAGTAGAAGGATTAAAAATATCTGATCCTGCATAGGTGATTTTTGCATTATATGTTTTTGGTGTCAATGTACCGACATTGATTTTAACCTGGCCATTAGCATTAGTAGTATATTTTTTAGAATTAGCTAATTTTACTGTTAATACAGCACCTCTAATAGGATTACCATTTCCATCTTTTAATGTAATAAGCAAATATTTACCTATATTGTAAGTAGTACTTACAGGACTCGCTATAATGTTACTTTTTGATTTTTTTGCAGTGAATGTGGTTTGGTTTGATCCTGCTGTGTAGTAATCATTTTCTTCAAGCTCTACAATAACATTATAAGTACCCTCTTTAGTTGGGGTGAATTTACCCTCAGTTATTGGTTGACCATTTACTTTAATTGTTGCTGTTCCATTACTGTTTGTAGTGTAGGTTATTGTTATTTCTTTTCCTACTACAACATCAGTTATAGGAGTAATATTAACAATTGTATTTTCTTTTAAAACAGTGATTGTTGCATTTGATGGTTGTTCATCAGGATAATCTGTGAGACTTAACACTGCAGTATATTCGCCAGGGTCTAAATCTATAATCGCTCCTTCGCCAGTTAAACCATAAACAGTAGTGACTAATTCTTCGCCTTTGTATATTTTAATGGTAGTATTAAATCCGTCCAAAAGCATATTATCTGCTGTTAAATTAAATATTAAGCGGTCTCCTGATTGATAAGTTGATGTATAATTTAATACATTAATAATAGCAGGAATAATATTTGTCTCATAAGTTGTATCTCCATTAAATCTGCATAAAATTGCGCTTCCTTTGTATATTGCTCCCCCTTCTGTTGCATTGTTTCCGGTGAAAGTACAGTTGTATGCATTTCCTTGGTATATTGCTCCACCCATTTCTTTTGCAGTGTTGTTTGTGAATGTACAGTTGCTTGCATTTGATAAGTGTAATGCTCCACCCATTTCTTTTGCAGTGTTTCCTGTGAAAATGCAGTTGTACGCATTACCATTAAGTATTGTTCCACCATAATCTGCTGTGTTGTTTGTGAATGTACAGTAGTACACATTTCCACTATGTATTGCTCCACCATCTGCTGCTGTGTTGTCTACAAATCTACAGTTGGTTGCATTACTTTCACTTATTGCTCCACCTCCATTTGCATTATTTCCGGTGAATATACAGTTGTATGCATTTCCTTGGTATATTGCTCCACCATGTTGTAGTGCAGTGTTAGCTGTGAAATTACAGTTGGTTGCATTACTTTCACTTATTGCTCCACCATCCGCTGCTTCGTTTTTTGTGAATGTAGAGTTGGTTGCATTACTTTCACTTATTGCTCCACCACTTTTGTTTGCTTTATTCTCATTAAATATACAGTTATATGCATTACTCTTTGTTATTGCTCCACCATATTCTGCATTGTTATCTGAGAATATACAAAAGGTTGCTTCTACACTACGTATTGCTCCACCAAAATAAGCAGTGTTAGATATGAATGTACAATTAGTTGCATTTCCATAGGACATTGCTCCACCATCTTCTTCTGCACTGTTTTCTATGAATGTACAGTTGTATACATTACCATCATACATTGCTCCACCATCATATGCACTGTTTTTTGTAAATGTACAGTTGTATGCATTACCACCTCTCATTGCTCCACCAAAATGCTTTGCTTTGTTTTCAGTGAATGTACAATTGTATGCATTTCCACCGACTATTGCTCCTCCTTCATCTGATGAGTTACCATTTATGAAATTTATATTATAAAAATTAACATTTAATTTTGAATCAATAACATTAAATATTCTTGCCATCTTGTTTCCATTTATTGTTATTCCATTCCCATAAATCGTTAAATTTCTGTCAATATCGATTCCATTTTCTAATTTAGAGTCAGAAGCTTTATTAAATTTGTAATTATTATATAAATAAATTGTAGAATTAGTGTTACTATTAATAGTTCTATTTAAATCAGTGAAAGTTAATGGATCTTCATTATCTGTTGTGGTTTCATCTGTTCGGGACTTATCTTGATTATCATTATTGTTTTTTTCTTCTAATTTAATTTCAAAATTCTCTTTATTTGTTAAAACTTCATCATATTGGATGTTTGTTTGCAAATTAGTTTCTTTATTATTAGTATTAATTATTTCTTTGTTAGTAGTATTTTCCGTTGCACTAATTGCTGAAATACTTAAAATACAAACAAGAATCAATAATACTAAAAAATATATTTTTTTATTTTTCATATGTAAAAATTCACCTCAAAATTTAATATTCGTAAAAATATTTATATCAATAATATATTCTACAAACCAATTAAATATTTTGCAAAAAATAAGTGACAATATAAATTTAACAAAAAAAGTTTAAATCAAATATAAAATAAAATTCCAAGAGTACAACTTAATAATATAAGGTTCTCCATATAACTTGCATATCTCTATATACATATATAATTCTTAAAAAAAGTTTTAATAATATGAGCAATCTGAAAGTTGATTAAAAATGATGGATTAATTAGCATAATTAATTCCAATATGTTTTTAACAACTGGATATGACAAACCATAAGAGAATTTTTACTATATGGCATACAAATCTTACAAATCATTAATTTCGGAGATTTAAATGTCTTTGATGATGTAATGACTTATGTAATCATTTTTATATTTAAAAAAAATAACAAAATTGTTTTAATTATTATCATGTATCATCATTAGATATCAATTTGGAAGATATCTCCTTTAAGAAAATAGACATATCACAATTAAATTCGAACCAATTGAATTTAAAAATTTCCAATAAAACACAATTTTTAATAAAATTAAAAAATTTTCAACTTAAAAGATGGGATTGGAAAATGTTTGACTGATTTAATAATTGGTAAAGATGATTTATTAGTTTTTGATGAAATAAAAAACTCCCTATTGACAAAAAAATATTTTTCCCATATTGTCGGCTAAAGACAGTGGAAATTATAAATACTCAACCCATACATTTAAATCTCCTATGTATATTCAATTGATGTATAAATAGTAGGAATTTGAGTATTATATTGATTATTCTTTCTACTAAATGTTTTAACTAATTCATAATTTTCTTCACTAATTTTTACAGTTAAAATTTTTTTTTAATTTTCTCATGATAAATAAATAAAAAAAAGAAATATTTAATAAAAAATTACTATATTTTTATATTAGATTATTTTATACTCTTATAATGATATATTTTAAATCTAATAAGAGAGCGGATGTGTCTAATAGTTTACTTTTTTTTTGGAGATATTATGTAATTTTATATGCTATTTTTGTGAATATAATATGGTTAGTTTTATATACTTACTATCATTAAAATACTATAATAGTGTTGTATATATACAATTATATTTAATTATAGGTGTAATTATGAATCTTAAACAAGACGTAGGTTATAAAGCTGCTGAACAAGTTAAAGATGGTCAAATTTTAGGTCTTGGAACTGGTTCTACTACTCATTATTTTATTGAAAAAGTGGGTATGAGAGTTAAAGAAGAGGAAATTGAAGTCATGGGAATTCCAACTTCATATCAATCAGCACTTCTTGCTCAACAGTGGAATATACCAGTTACCAGTCTTGATGAATATTCAATTGATTTGGCAGTAGATGGAGCGGATGAAATTGATCCTAATTTAAATTTAATTAAAGGTGGAGGAGCAGCACATACCTTAGAAAAGATTGTTGATTATTCTGCAGATGAACTTATTATTATTGCTGATGATTCAAAATATGTTGAAGTTTTAGGGGGCTTTCCAGTACCTGTTGAAGTTATTCCAAAATCAAAAACACCTGTGATGAATGCTTTAATGGATATAGGTGCAAAACCAGAAGTTAGGATGGGTGTACAAAAGGATGGTCCTGTAATAACTGATAATGGAAATTTTATTATCGATGCTAAGTTTGATGAGATTTTATCTCCTGTAGATATGGAATTTGAGTTAAATACAATTCCGGGTGTTGTTGAAAACGGTTTGTTTACAGAGATGGTTGATAAAGTTATTTTAGGTTCTAAAGAGGGTATTAAAGAATTAAAACTTTAAACTTATATTTTTTCTGTAATTAATTTTTTAATTATTTATTCAATTTTTAATTTTAATTATTTTTTAATCAATTAACTTTATTATAATAATTATCATTTCAGGTGATTTTATGACTATTCCTTATGAAGTAGAGAGGAAATTATACGAAGTTTTACTTATTATGGGTATATTTATTGTTGTCTATGCATTAATTTGGATTTTTGTAGGTTTAGGTATTATTCCTTCTTTGTTGCTGACATTATTCCCTCCAGCACTTTTATTAGTTGTAGGAATCTATGTAATTTATATATCCTATTCCCGTAGATAACTTATTTTCTTTTTTAATTTTATTTTATTTATCTATTTATTTTTTCTTAAATTCTTTTTTTTATTATTTTAATTATTATTCTTTTTTATTACCAGAGAACATTGAAGATTTCTAATAGTAGTATCTAATTATAAAGACTTAAGGAAAATAAAAAATAAGAAAATTAAGGAAAATAAAAAATAAGAAAATTAAGGAAAATAAAAAATAAGAAAATTAAGGAAAATAAAAAATAAGAAAATTAAGGAAAATAAAAAATTATTAAAAAAGTTTATTAAAATATTTTAATTAAACTTTTTACTTACTTCTTCTACAGCAAGAACAAGTGGATCGGTCACCATTGATACTGGTGGAGCATAAGCAAATTCTACATTACTTAAATCAAAGCAGTCTAAACCTTCTGTTATAGCAAGTGTCATAGTATCAATTCTTTCTGCTACACGTTCTTCTGCAATAATCTGACAACCAATAATTTTACCGTCAGCATCACAGATTACTTTAATATCCATAGGTTTAGCATTTGGATAATATCTTGCCCTTGTAAATGCTTCAACTTTTTGTGAAATAGTTTTAATATTATTTTGTTCTGCAAAATGTGTTGTAAGTCCAACTGCACCAAATTCTAATTTACCGACTTTTGTAACCATTGAATTTAATACAGGGTAGAATTTAGATTTTTTACCTGCAATTGTTTGTGCACATGTTTTTGCTTGACGTACTGCAGTTGTTCCAAGTTGTGAAATTGTATTTGACTGTAAGATTGCATCATAGGATTCTACACAATCACCTACAGCATAAACATCCTCAACTGTTGTTTTCATACTTTCATCAACAAGAATAGCCCATTTACCAATTTCACATCCAATCATCTTAGCAAGTTCTAATTCTGGTCTAACTCCTGTTGCAAGAATAACCATATCTGCAGGATATTCCTCTTCATTATCGATTACAACTCCTGTAACCTTATCTTCACCGGAAATTTTAGTAATAGGTTTTCCAAGAATAACATTTATTCCTTCATCTTCTAAATATTCAGTTACGATTGAAGCCATATCCGGGTCTAAAGATTTTGGCACTATCTGTGGTAACATTTCATTTAAAATAACATTTAATCCTAGTTCTTTAAATGCATAAGCGATTTCAATACCTATAAGTCCTGCACCAGTAACTACAACATTTTTACAGTTTTTAACCCATTCCTGAACATTTTTACCGTCATTGAGATTTCTGATTTTAAATACACCATCTAAATCAGATCCTGTAATTGGAGGTACAAATGAATTTCCACCAGTTGCAAGAACAAGTTTATCATATTCCATAGTTTTAACTTGTCCCTCGTTTGTATAGGTTAATTCTTTCTTTTCATGGTCTATTTCACTTACCTCTGAATTGATTAAAACATCTATATTGTTTTCTTTATAATCTTCAGGGGTTTTCATTACAATATCATCAAAAGATTTAATAGTTTGTCCTAGTACATAAGGTATTGCACATGGAGAATATGCTATGTAGTTATCTCTTGTTATAACAGTTATTTCTATGTCTTTATCTAATTTTCTGATATTAGAAGCTGTAGGCAAACCTCCAGCTCCTCCTCCAATAATTACAACTTTCATTATTTTTCTTCCTATAAATTAATAATTTTAAAATATTTATTAATTGAATAATTAATATTAATATTAATATATTATATAACTATTAGCATTAAAATTTGTTATTTTTTCATTATTTTTTTAAATTTTAAAGATTAATTATACATTTTTAATTAAGATAATGTTTATCATATTTTTGATTAATAGATATAATACATTAAAATTTTTCTCTAATAATTAATATTTTTTAAATAATTCCTATTTCTTTTATAGGGTTTTAATTTTTTATTATATTTTAGATGTTGTGATGAATAGAAATTTTTAAAACATTTTTTTTTTTTTATAAGATGTTAAATGTTTTTAAGTTTATACCTTTTTTATTTTTTATATAAAATTTAATCACTATGAACCTGTAACCTTTACTGATTCTAGTATTTTAACAATGGTTTTATCATCTTTTCCTATAAATGCAAATGTATAATCATCGACTTTCCGTTCAATGTAATATAAATCCCCACCTTCATTGTCTTTAAATACTTTAATGTCTCCTTCTGTTCGCTCCAGACTGACTTGGCTTGGAGGAGTTGAAGGTTTTACATTTGAAACTAAAAAAACACTAACTTCTTTAGAGTATTTTCCACTATTTTCCATTTTAACAAAACCTCCATAGCCATAATTTTGCATGGAGCCTGTTTCAACGAAGTCAGATCCAACTGGAAGGTCTATTTCAAATTTTGAAAAATCTTTGGTTTCTAAAGGAACATGTCCTTTTAAAAATCCTCCTGCAAAAATCACAGATATAGCTAAAACAATCACTACTGCCACTAGTGCAATTATTATTATTTTACTTTTATCCGATGTTTTTTTAATTTCTGTTGGTTTATCATTTTTTTCCAATTTAGATCCACATTTTTTACAAAATTTCGCATTTTCTTCATTGGATTCGCCACATTTTGAACAATACATTATTCTCCTCCTATTTTCAGTTTAATTCATATTAAAATAATATTCTTTGGTCAATTTAAAAATTTAAAGTTAAAAAAATACATATATTATATAAAGAAGAATTTTAGATTATATCTATGGAGTTGATTTAATACTTCTAATTTAATATATTGAATACATATTTAAATATTTAAAAATTTAAATTCTCTAAATATTTTAGTATATTTTAGTATAATATTATTATTAATTAATAATTTATATTATTTTTTTAGCTAAAAATTTATTTTATAAAAAAATATCCTTATGTTTTTGCTCTTCCCGTTTTAATAACTGTTTTTTTTTTAAATGTTTCTATCAGTATTTTTCAATTTATTTCTATTCTTTTTTAATTTATAAGAAGTAAATTTAGTATATGGGGTGAAACTAATTAAGTAATATTATAAACATAAATATATTTAATCTACACACTATACGACTCATTTATCATTTTAATCTTTCAGATTTTATTTTGTGTTTTTAATTTACTATAAAATTTTAAATAATATTATATAATAAACTATTAATAGTTAGCTTATATTTATTGTGTAAATTTTTTAAATTAGATTAGTTATTTTTTTAATTTAATATTTAATTTTTAATTATAAGCTTATTTTTACATTTTACATAATTATTTTGAGGTTTAAACTATGGTTAGTGTAAACATAGAAGCAAAAAAAGTTGTAGACGAAATGATTGAAAGAGCAGATGAAATTAATGTTGCTGTTTCAAAATTAGGAAATGGTGCTACTGTCATTGATTGTGGTGTCAATGTTAAAGGTAGTTTTAAAGCAGGTGAATTATATACCAAAATCTGTCTTGGTGGACTTGCTGATGTAGGAATTTCAATTCCTGGTGATTTATCTGAAAAATTCGCACTTCCTTCTGTTAAAGTAAAAACTGATTATCCTGCTATTGCAACCTTAGGTTCACAAGAAGCTGGTTGGTCTGTTGGTGTTGGAGATTTCTTTGCATTAGGTTCTGGACCTGCAAGAGCTTTATCTTTAAACCCTGCTGAAACTTATGAAGAAATCGGCTATAAAGATGATGCTGATTTAGCAATTTTAACTTTAGAAGCTGATGTTATACCTGGTGAAGATGTAGCACAATATGTTGCTGATGAATGTAAAGTTGATGTAGCAAATGTTTACTTACTTGTTGCTCCTACTTCTTCTCTTGTTGGTTCTATTCAAATTTCTGGAAGAGTTGTTGAAAACGGTACTTATAAAATGTTAGAATTCCTTAAATTTGATGTTACTAAAGTTAAACATGCTGCTGGAATTGCACCTATTGCACCAGTTACTCCTGATGGATTAAAAGCTATGGGAAGAACTAATGATGCTGTATTATTTGGTGGAAGAACTTATTATTATCTTGAATCTGAAGAAGGTGATGATATTGAAGCTTTAGCTAAAGAAGTTCCATCATCTGCTGCTGATGGTTATGGAGAACCATTCTATGATACCTTTAAAGCAGCTGGATTCGATTTTTATCAAATTGATAAAGGAATGTTTGCACCTGCAGAAGTAGTTATAAATGATTTAACTACTGGTAAAGTATATAAAGAAGGATATGTAAACGCTGAATTACTTAAAAAATCATTTGGTGTTTAAGTAGATTTCATTTATTAAATTAGTTTTTTTTTTACTAATTTACTTTTTTTATTTTTTTATTTTACATATTTTTTAATATTCAAGACTTTTTTGTTATTAAGTGATTTTATTTTCACATAAAAATTTTATACTATTTTTAATAAATTTTAAAATTAATTATTATCTAATTTTTTTTAAGGTGTGAGAATGATTATTAAAGATAGTTTAGTTATTAATTCTAGAACCCGATTTCAGATTATTGATATAACTTCATATATTAATGAAAAAATAGATAAATCTTCAGTTTCACTTGGGTTAATAAATATCTTTACAAAACACACGACCTCAGCAATAATCATTAATGAAAATGAAGAAGGTCTTGGTTATGATATTCAAAATCTTTTATATGATTTAATACCTGAGAGCAATGAGTATAGTCATGATCTTATAGATCATAATGCTCATTCACATTTAAAATCATTATTTTTATCTCCTCAGGAAACTGTTCCTATTGTTGATGGCCGTATGGACTTAGGTACATGGCAGTCAGTCTTTTTTATTGAACTTGATGGGCCACGGTCTAAAAGAAAAATAGATTTGACCATAATGGGAGAATAAGTATTTTTTAAAAACTAATTTTTTTCTTATAGTTTATAAAAAATATCTTATTTTGACTATTGAATATTTATAATTATATCTTTTGAGCTAACAGATGAGGAAAAGAATCCGCTAAACAATTCCTAAAAAAAATTAGTGTTGCTGAATAACAGCTTCAATCTGGTTTAATTTTACCTCAGAAAAATCTATTATTACCCCTCAACTACAACTAATTTTTGTTTTTTTTGAACAATTTTGTTGCTTTAGAAATACCTAATACTGAAACGTTGCCTAAAGCAGATTCCTTTATTTTATTTTTATAGAATGTCTCTTCATCAAAAGTACCTTTTTCTTTTTCTTGATTAATTTCACTAACAATATTATCTACCATATCCTGGTAAAACTGCACTGCTTTGTCATGAGGCATATCTTTTGTTGGAGTGTAAATTTGAGATGCTGTAACACCAACAATACTACTTGTACTTCCCATCATACTTCTTTCATACATAAAAATGTCTTTAACCAATAAATCATCTATAGAGTCATATACTTCAAGAAATACGGGTTCAATTTTTTCAAAATATTTCCTATCCATTGGATTATTGGTACTTTTAGAAATATTTTTATATTTATAAGAAGCAGTTTTATCTAAGACAAGGTCCATCACTTTACTTTTTCCAAATAAACCACCTAATTTTCCTGAAATTTTATCATCAAAATTGATTATATTATCTCCAATATCTTTATTTTCATCATCTGATAATTGTTTATCTTTAATAATTATATCATTATTTTGAATAGGAGAACTGGTTTTAATTATCTTTGATCCACAATTTGGACAAAAATAACTTTCTCCTGCTTCATTTCCACAAGTGGTACATTTTACCATATAAACCCTCCAATTAATTTAGATAATAAAATCTATATATTCTTTATTTAATGTATAGGAGCCACATCTTCATTTATATGTCCAATTACTAAATTTTTTTCATCGGTTGTGTTTATTACAATATCTGCTTTAATATGTGATATTTTATAATATTTTTCAATATTTTCACCCTTTTCACCTAATGTTTTAGTTATTGAAAATTTATAATTAGTATCTTGAAGGTATGTCTCATCAGCATTAAATGTAAAATTTCCCCAATTTTCAGTTCCACCATTATCAAATGACACTTCAACATTAGTTAATCTTAATCCAGTTACTCTTGTAATGGTTTCTTTAGGCATTAATGAAAATTTAGTTACAGCAGTACCTATTTGATAATCTTTATGATTAGTACTAGATTTATTTAAATATTTAGTCCACTCATCTTCAGTCATTCCGCTTTGTTCTAACTCCAGTTTATACTGTTGAGGATTATTTTCTTTTAAATATTGAAGATTCTCTGCTTCTTCTATCTTTTGAGCGTTTGCACTTTCAACAGCTCCACCAAAAGGAGTATCAGTATAACTTACAGACATTTCAATACTAGTTACATCAACAAGATCATTATTAAATATGTTTCCTGCAAATGAAAAAATTCCAATTAATGCAACAATAATTATAATCAATATTATTAATTTGGGATTAGATAAAAAGGAATTAATAAAATTAGTATTGTTATTAGTATTGTTATTAGTATTGTTATTAGTATTGTTATTAGTATTGGATTCTTTTGATTGTTTTGTATTAGGGTTATTTTTATCTTTTACTATATTTCCACAGTTAGGGCAGATTTTTGAATTATCATCCACTTTTTCTCCACAATTAGAACAAAATTTACTCATTTTTTATGTCTCCATTATTTAGTTGCACATATTTTCCAATGAAAGCTCCACTTAATGATGATATTAAGAAGTATCCAAATATAAATCCTCCAAGCCAATAGAATATACTTCCAAATATCCCAATTATAGCTCCATATATTAAAGCATGAATATATGTCTGTTTTGTTAAATATCCTGCAACTAATGAACCAATAAATGCTCCAAATATGGCCAAATAACTATAAAAACCAGATATTCCAACAAATATTAATGCTATAATTAATCCAATAACTATCGGCATTAATTCAATATTTTTAAATACTCCTTCAATATTATTTGATGAAATATTATTATTGTTGTTAAGGTTATTATTTTGTTTTTTAATTTCAGAACCGCATTTTGGACAAAATCTTTTATTACCTACTTGATTTCCACAAACTGGACAGTATGCCATTTTAATCACCTAAATTTAACAAGGATATGTCAAATTTTATGAATCCTAATTCAATTGTCTTATACAAATCAGAATCACGATCAATTATTTCTATATCCTCTGTATTAAATAAATCCATAATTTTTAGAAAAACAAATTCATGATGTTGTTTTTCATATTCCGGAATATTTACATCCTCATATATCTGGTCTAATAAAATTTTGACAAGGTTTATTAAATCTTCTTTTTCTCCAGCATTTTGATCTAATTTAAATTCATCAGGAGACAAATTAGTATTGATTAAAAACATATCATTCTCTTTGCCGTTTACATAAATACAATATCCTTTATTTTTAATATAAACAGCACATAGTTTATCTTCTCCAAATATATTTGTTTCAACTTTTTTATAACCATCAGGAGGCATTAAAAAGCTTAATTTACGAACATTCATTATTTTCACCTTAAAAATTAATAAAGAAGTAATTTCCTACCTATTTAAATTCAATGCTATTTAATGCATCTTGTAGTCTAATGTCAGAACCAGTCACAATAATTACTTTCGAATTATCATCAGAGGATACTATATATCCATGCATTCCATGACCCAGTTCCTCTTCAGCATCCCAAGAATAGATTCCATCTTTAAATTCAACAGTATGATTAGTTTTAATTTTCTTTAAAACGAAATCTGTTGTATTGTTATTTCCATTAGTATTTGAGGTATCCACATATGAAATAGTAGCAAAATTACTCAAATCACTATTAGGGATTTCATATATAGTTTGATTAGCATCATCTTGTGTTTCGGTGATGTTAGCTGAACTTTCAGGTATATTCATTTTAAAATCACCAAAATCATGTGATGTTAATTCTTCACTTGCAGAAACACTAACTACTGAAACAATTGTTGTTAGTATTATCAACAAAACAATTATTTTTCTATTCATAACCTTTATTCTCCATGAAATTTTTATACAAAAATTAAATCTTGCAATATAATTTATTGGTATATAATAATATATATCTTGTGTTTAAATCGAATTATTAAGAATAATAAATAATGATTATAGATTATTATGAACATTTGAATAACTATCAAAGTAGTTTATAAACAATATAAAAAATAAATATGAGTCAAAAAGAATCTGAACCAAATTTTTGGTCATTAATTGGATATATCAAAGTATCTCCAGCTCGTTTAAATTGTATTAAATCTATTGGTACAGAATATAAAATGCCAACTGAAATATCAAAAGAAAGTAAAATGCGAATAAGTCAAATATCAAATGCATTACATGATTTAAAAGAAAAAGAAATAGTATATTGTTTAAACGAAGATAATGTTAAAGGCAGATTATATCAAAACACAAAATTAGGATTAAAGCTATTAAAAGAACTGGAAAAGTAAAAAAAAAATAATAATATTATTTTATTTTTTCTATTATTTTTAATCCTTTAGATGTTGAACGATATAATCTACCTTTTCTCACATCAGGATTAATACATTCAACTAAGTCATAATGTTTTAATTCAGACAATACCTTGCTAATATGATTTATAAGGATTCCAGTCTTTTGTGAAATTTCTTTAGGCATCAATATCTCTTTTTCAAGTGATTTTAATACATCTACTCTATATTTTGACCTTTTTACATATTGAACTATATCTTTCATTTAACCACCAAAATTATTTAAAACAAATTTTTATCATCAACTAAACCATATTCTCAAATAAAAATTACTTCACAGGAAATAATTTAGTATTTTAATTACTTTCTTTATTAATTTATTGATATAGGTCATCAATATTTATAAAAAAAGGAAAAATGATTTAAACACAGTTTCAATATCTGTTAAAGAAAAAAATATCATTTAGACTTTACAGAAATTAATTATAATTATGGTAATAAAGCAAAAAATTAGATAAAAAAAGTATTTAAGAGATTTAATCTCTTAAAAATTCAATTTCAAACATTATAACAGGATATTCTAAATCAAAATTAGTAATTACTTCAGGTGATATTTCACCAAAGAATCCTTTAATATTACCGTTTTTAGAACTTCCTTTAATATTTGCAACTCTACCTGTAATAAAACTTGGATTGTCTGAGGAGGATACTTCCATAGTATAATCTAAGTTAGAAAGCACATTTGATACAATAGATTTCATTTCAGTAAAGTTTGCATTTGAATGACATATTGCCCCTGCAAGTTTTTTACCCGCTCTTACATTAAATTGGGTAGTGTCATCTAAGTATAGAACATCTCCAATTTCAAATATTTTTTGTGGTAAATCTTCTGCTTTGTTATCTTCTAAGAATTCAAGAAGATTATTAAGTAAACTGGTTCTAATCATAGTACCTTCAATACTAATAGGTTTTGATACTTGAACATGTTCGGTTTCTTCCTGTAACATCTTTTTATAGTGTGACTCTTCAGATGTTAACATTAAACTCATAACTTCATTAAAACCTAAACCTACCATTAGCTCACGAATGGTTTTTTCACCTTTAAACCAATCATGTTCATATGCAACAGTGCTGATTTCTGGAAGTTTACTTGGGATTTTATTTATACAGTATTGTATTGCTACATTTTCAACAATATCTACTTCATGTAAAATATCACATCTAAATGGAGGAACTTTAACTTTTACTTCATTTTCATTTATGATTTCTCCATCAAATCTTGCTTTTTCTATTAATCTTTTTACATCTTCAGCATTAAGTGATGTTCCACCAATAAGCTCATTACATAAATCAACGTGTACTATTTTTTCTTGTGGAGTTAAATCTGGGGTTAAAAAGTTTTCATCTTCATAAACCATTTCCATACTTTTAATTTGTCCTCCAGCTTCTGCAAATGAGGTAACTATAATATTTAAACTTTCTTCTACTGCTTTTTTATCAGTACCTGTTACATCAACAATAATAGTATGGGTGTCTTCTGTAAGTTTGGTTAATTCTCCATTGATGATTGGAGGCATTGATAAAACTTTATCTTCACTATCTAAAATTAATGGATATTTATCATAATCTTCAAGAAGATGTGCATATTTTTTACCGGTTTCATGTTCTGTAAATATTTCACCAGGTTTAAGTTCCTTATCCATTTCAAGAGGGATAAATGAATTTTCATCTTTTCCAGTAGCTATATATTTATAATCTCCAGTAATTACATCTGCATTATGTATTCCTATTGCGACTTTTTTCCTATCTCTTCCAATTACCCAATGTAAGTTTTCCTGAAAGTCCATAATATATTTGATTTTGTTTCCAGTAAAATCTACATTTTCTATTTTTGCAAATGCAATATATGGTCTGATATTTTCTACTTCTTTTGAAATGTAAACCTTTTCACCGGAAGGTTCTACGTTGTATTGTGGAAGACCTGTTTCCTCAGATAAAAATCCTTTAAGAGATCTTGCAACCCCTTCAACAGATAAATTATCTGGACGATTTGGGAAGAATTCTACTTTTATTTCATTGTCATCATAATCTTCAATGTCACTTCCCATCATAGGTAAAGTATTAATAAGTTTATCTTTTTCAATATCTATTCCTAAATCTTTTAAGTCCTCGTATTCGAATGTAATTACGGGCATGTAAGTTTTCTCCATTAATTATTTGATAAAAATGAATTATAATTTTATAAATTTTGTAAAGAATTAATTATTTTTTAAAATCCAAATATTGCAATAAAGAACAGGGATTCAATAACAAAATGTAATGCTCTGTGTTGTATTGGAGGCATATGATTTATAAAAAATGAATGTGATAAATCAATAAATAAATGTATTAATGCTGCCAGTATTCCTATTTCCACTTGCTCAAAAAGAATGGATATTACTAAAAAATGGAATGCTGCTTCTAAAAGTTCATGTAATAACCAGGATATTATATGGTCTTTTGTTGCAATATTTAGTATTCCTCCAAAAACTATGTAGAAATCAGCAAAAATATTCCAGACTAATTGACCATGTAATAAATCACTTAATGCTAATGCTACAGCAACATAAAACCATAATAATTCCATTTTTTATTTCTCCATGGATATTTAAAAAATATTTTAATAAAA
Organism: uncultured Methanobrevibacter sp.; assembly: GCA_900314605.1. Lineage (GTDB taxonomy): Archaea > Methanobacteriota > Methanobacteria > Methanobacteriales > Methanobacteriaceae > Methanarmilla. The sequence goes on from OMVX01000015.1 coordinate 33,979, forward strand.
GTTTCTCTTAAGTTTTTTTATATTTTGTATCTATTTTAAAAAGTTGATTTTTTTTTTCAAGATACTAAAATTTATATAAATATAAATTATCATTATCTATTTATTTTATTAATTATATTAATAAATATTTATTTATTATTAAAATTATATTATTATTATAATCAAAAGATTTATTTAAGTTTATAAATATTCTTAAAAAATTTATAATTTATTATTTTTTTAAAAAAGTTTCATATAGGGAGATTATGTCTGCTAAAAATATTGAAAAAGATTATGACCATAAAAAAGAAAAATTATGGTGTGAAAGATGGCAAGATGATGAAATTTTTAAATATATTGGTGATGGAACAAGACCAAGATATATTATAGATACTCCACCACCTTATCCAACTGGAAAATTACATTTAGGACATGTATTAAACTGGGTATATATGGATATGGATGCACGATTTAGACGTTTAAAAGGTTATGATGTATTGTTTCCACAAGGTTGGGATTGTCATGGTCTTCCTACTGAAGTAAAAGTTGAAGAAACTCACAATATTAAGAAAAATGATGTTTCAAGAGCAGAATTTAGAAAAATGTGTGTTGAATTAACTACAGAAAATATTGAACTTATGCGCCATCAGATGCAGAAAGTAGGATTTTCACAGGATTGGAGTCGAGAATTTATAACAATGACTCCAGAATATAGGAAAAGAACCCAGTTATCTTTTTTAAAAATGCATGAACAGGAATTAATTTATAGAGGTATACATCCGGTATACTGGTGTCCAAGATGTGAAACAGCTATTGCTTTTGCAGAAGTTGAATATTCAGATAATAAATCTCATTTAAATTATGTTAATTTCCCACCTGCAGATTTATCTGATGTTAGTAATATTCCAGAAGATAATTCTTATATTAGACCTGATTCTAATAAGGCTGATTCTAAAGAAAAAGGAATTTTAATTGCAACATCAAGGCCAGAACTTATGTCTGCATGTGTTGCAGTTGTTATTCATCCAGAAGATGAAAGATATAATCATCTATTAGGTAAATATGTAGAAGTACCTTTAACATCACAAAAAGTTAAAATCATAGCAGATGAGGAAGTAGACCCTGAATTCGGTACAGGTGCTGTAATGATTTGTACTTTTGGTGATAAAACTGATGTATCATGGGTAAATAAATATGATTTAGAAGTTATTGAAGCTATTACAGAACAAGGTATTATGACCTCTGCTGCAGGTAAATATGAGGGTATGACGTTACAGGATGCTAAGAAAGCTACTATTAAGGATTTAAAAGATGAAGGATATCTTATAAAACAGGAAGAACTTGATCAGAATGTAGGTCAATGTTGGAGATGTAAAACACCTATTGAAATTTTAGTTAAAAAACAATGGTTTATTGCAGTTAGAAAATTAATAGATGATGTTAAAAAATCTTCTAGTGAAATCAGATGGGTACCAGACCATATGGAATCAAGACTTTTAAATTGGGCTGATTCTATGGAATGGGACTGGTGTATTTCAAGACAAAGATTATTTGCAACCCCAATACCTGTATGGTATTGTAAAGAATGTGGTAAAGTAATCTTACCAAATGAAGAAGATTTACCAATAGACCCAACTGAAGATATGCCAAAACAACCATGTGAATGTGGTTGTAATGAGTTTATCCCTGAAACAGATGTTTTAGATACTTGGATGGACAGTTCAATTTCCCCACTTTCTGTTGCTGAGTGGCCTAATCCAGGTTATGAAAATAATTTCCCTTCAACTATACGTCCTCAGGGCCATGATATTATTCGTACCTGGACTTTTTATACTATGCTTAGATGTTTAGCTTTAACTGGTAAAAAACCATGGGAAGATATAATTATTAATGGTATGGTATTTGGTGAAGACGGATATAAAATGAGTAAATCCAGGGGAAATGTTATTGGCCCTGAAGAAGTTATTGAGGAATATGGTGCAGACGCTTTAAGAATATGGGCATCAAACAGTCTTCCAGGTTCTGATGTTGCATTTGCATGGAAGGATATTAAACACGGATATAAATTCTTTAGAAAATTCTGGAATGCATTTAGATTTATCAGTATGCACATATTCTCTGATGATGATTTATCTAATCCATGTGAAATAGAAAAATACTTAAATCCTATGGATAAATGGATTGTATCTAAATTTAATTCATTAAATAAAATTACAAATCAGGGTTTTAATGATTTTGAATATGCAAAAGCAGTTACCACTATAGAACAGTTTGTATGGCATGATTTCTGTGATGAATATATTGAGGCAGTAAAATACAGGTTATATGGTGATGATGTAAGTGATAATTCAAGAATTGCTGCAAAATTCACATTAAAATATATTGTTGAAAATACTTTAATTTTACTTTCTCCAATTGCTCCATTCTTTACAGAGGAAGTATATCAACACTTTAACAGTGAAAGTATTCATGTTCAAAAATGGCCTGATGTGATTGAGACATTGGATGAAGATTCATTAAGGGATAATGGTGATTTAACAATAGAATTAATTGATGAGGTAAGAAGATTCAAATCTTCAAATAAAATCCCCTTAAATGTACCATTAAATACTGTAAATGTTTACACAAATGGGGATTTAGAGAAAATATTTAATCTATACTCTGAAGATATTAAAGGAACCTTAAAAATCTCAAACCTTAATATTCTAATTGGTAAACCAGATGTTCATGAAAATGTCATTGAAGTAGAACCAGATATGAGTAAAATCGGCCCAGAATTTAGAAAAGATGCAGGTAAAATCATAGGATATATTAATTCTCACAGTGCAGATGAGATTGCAAAAGAACTTGAAGAGTCTGGTAATCTTACAATTGATGATTTAGAGGTATCTTCTGATTATCTCAATCTTAAAACAGAAGTTGTTGGTTCAACAGGTGAAAAAGTAGATATTTTCCAATCTGAGAAATTAGATATTATTTTAGAAGTAATTCGTTAATTACTTCAAATCTATTTAATCTTTTTTTTCTTAAGTATTTAATTTAAGAAATATATTATTGGGTAGAATTATAGTTTAAGTTATTTGAATTTATTTAGTTTATTTAGAACTATATTTTCTTCTAAAAATATAATATATTTCTAGATTTTAACAAATTATAAAATGATTATTATGAAATTAAAATTTAAAGGATGTATAGAATTATCTGGAGAAGTTAAAGCACCTTCTTCTAAAAGTTATACTCACAGAGCAATTATTCTAGCTTCACTTGCAAAAGGTAGAAGTTTAGTTTTTAATCCATTATTATCTGAAGATACTCTTGCAACTTTATCTGCATGTAATGATTTAGGTGCTAATATTACTAATTTTGGAGATTATCTTGAAATTGAAGGTGTATCAGGTAAAATTAGCCCTGATTTTGAACCTTTAATTGCAGATGTAAAAAGAGAACCTGTAATTAATCTGGCTAACTCCGGTACATCTTTAAGACTTTTAACATCTATTGCAGCATTAGGAGATAAAAAAGTTATTTTTACAGGTGATGAATCACTACAAACAAGACCTATGAATGACCTTTTAGATGCATTAAGTCAATTAGGAGTAAAAACTGAATCAACAGATGGTAAGGCACCTATTACTGTTTATCCGGGTTTTGATGGTGGTGAAGCTACTATTTCAGGAAATATTTCATCACAGTTTATATCATCTATTTTAATTTCTGCTCCACTTACAGAAAATGGTGTTAATTTAGAGGTTTTACCAGAATTTGTATCTAAACCTTATGTTGATATGACTATAGATGTTATGAATAATTTCTCTGTAAATCTTAAAAGCCAAATTTTAGAAGATAATATTACTAAATTTACTGTTTCTCCTCAGGAATATACCTCATGTGAATATATTGTTGAAGGAGATTATTCTTCTAGTTCTTATTTACTTGCAGCTTGCGGAATCTTTGGTGGTGAACTTAAAATATTAAATCTCTTTAAAGATTCTAAACAGGGAGATAAAATAATATTGGATATTATTGAAAAGATGGGTCCTACTATTATTCGTGAAGATACATATATAACAATTAAATCAGATGGTAATTTAAAAGCTATTCCTGAAATTGACCTATCAGATGCTCCAGATTTATTAATTACAGTTGCTGTTTTAGCAGCTCTTGCTGAAGGTACAACAAAAATAACCGGTATAGGTCATACCAGATTTAAGGAAACTAACAGAATTGCATCTACATGTGAGGAACTTAGAAAATGTGGTTGTAATCTAGAAGAATTTGATGATGAGATTATAATTCATGGTCAGACATTTGATGATAATCGGGATTTTACTGTTTCTTCTCATAAGGATCATCGTTTAGCTATGGCTTTTAGTTTAATAAATCTTAAAGGATACAATATTACTATTGAAGATGGACATGTATTTAATGTATCTTTTCCTAATTTCCTTGATGTAATGTCTGAGATTGGTGTTGAATTAGATTTAAGCTATGAATAATTTGTGGGGGATTTTATGAGTGATGAGAGAGTTTTTAAAATTAATAAAATTATGGAAATATTAAGAGAAAATTATACAATAAGGGTTTTACGTGAAAGAGACCCTTATGAGGTTTTAATTAGAACTATTTTATCTCAAAGAACTCGAGATGAAAATACAGATCAGGCTACAGATAATTTGTTCAATGTTTATCCGGATATTTATGCTGTATGTGATGCTCCTATAGAAGATGTTCAAAAACTTATTAAACCTGCAGGTTTTTATAGAGTTAAAGCAAGCCGTATTAAGGAAGTTTCTAAATTATTAATAGATCAATATGGTGGTGTTGTTCCTGATAATATAGAAGAATTAGTTGAACTTCCAGGTGTTGGTAGAAAAACTGCAAATTGTGTTTTAGTTTTTGCATTTAACAAACCTGCAATTCCTGTTGATACTCATGTTCACAGAATTTCAAATAGATGGGGCCTTGTTAATACAAATAAACCGGAAGAAACTGAAATTGCTTTAATAGATTTTGTTCCTAAAGACTTATGGATTGAATTAAATGATTTAATGGTCCAGTTTGGTCAGACTATATGTAGACCTATCTCTCCTCAGTGTGAAATATGTCCTCTTACAGATTATTGTGATTATGACCCTTTAACTGATGAAAAAAATAAGAAAAAATAATATATTTTTTAAATTTAACTATTTTTTTAATTTAAAAATTTTTATCATAAAGTATTTAAGTGATAAACTATAATATAACTATAGTTATATATTTTTTTAGAATTTTTTTTAAAGAAATTTAATCTTTAAAAAATTATAACAATTGTTATATAAAATAATATATAACTAAATTTTTAATAGTGAATTTTTGGATAAATAAATTGTAAGATATATCTATTGAAATGAATTATATATTGATAAAATTGAATCAAAATTTATATTTGATTTTTTCTTTATATAATTTGTTTCAAAGTAAAATATTAAATTCATATTTAATAAGTCTATTAATATTTAATTAATTTTAGTAAAAAAATTAATTATAAAATAAACAATTACTAAATAAAATAATTTAATAGATTTTTTATAAATAATTTATTCATTTTAATAAAATTAAAGTAAAATAGAATAAAATAAAGTATTTAAATAAATTTATGGTGATAAAATGGTGAATATTCCTAAGATAACTAGGCCAATAGCAGAAAACATAACTGAAACAGTAGGTAATACCCCTCTTGTAAGATTGAATAAATTAGCTGGTGATTTAGAGGCAGATGTACTTGTTAAATTAGAATCTTTTAATCCAATTAGTAGTGTAAAAGATAGGGTAGGTTTAGGATTAATCGAAGATTTAGAAGAAAGAGGACTTTTAAATAAAGATTCAACAATTATTGAAGCTACAAGTGGAAATATGGGAATAGGTCTTGGTTTTGTAGCTGCACAAAGAGGATATAAAGTAATCTTTACCATGCCTGATACAATGTCTATGGAAAGAAGAAAATTATTAGCTATTTTCGGTGCAAAAATAGTTTTAACTCCAGGTAGCGAAGGTATGGGCGGAGCAATTAAAAAAGCAAATGAATTATTAGAAGAAATACCAAATTCTATTAACCCGGGACAATTTGTAAACCAGGCTAATCCTAAATTCCATAAAAAAACCACAGCACAGGAAATTTTAAGAGATACTGAAGGTAAAGTAGATATTGTTGTAGCGGGTGTTGGTACTGGCGGAACTATAACTGGTATTTCAGAGGCAATTAAAGAGGTTAATCCTAATTTAAAAGCAGTTGCAGTAGAACCTGAAACTTCACCAGTTTTATCAAAAGGTACTCCAGGAGCTCATAAAATTCAGGGTATTGGTGCAGGTTTTGTTCCAGAAACTTTCCATGGTGATGCAATTGATGAAATTTTCACTGTAAAAGATCAGGATGCAGCATCAACATTACTTGCTCTTGCTAAACAGGAAGGTATTCTTGCAGGTATATCATCTGGTGCAGCAACATTTGTAGCATTAGAATTAGCTAAAAAAGAAGAAAACAAAGGTAAAACTATTGTTGCTATTTTACCTGATACGGGTGAGAGGTACTTATCTGTTGACTGGGTATTTCAAGAATTATATGATGAACATGGTCCTGAAATATTCCCAGTGGATAAATAAATTTAATTTTATTCTATCCTTTTATATTTTTTATTTTTTTATATTATTAAAATTTAAAAATTTTTCAAATAAAGTTTAAAACACTATTATTTTTTAAAACTTATTAAAGATTAATATTTATAATCTATTTTTATTATAAAATTGTATTAATTAATTTGTATAATTTAATCAATTAATTTCAATAAAAAAATTAAGATATATTTATATATTTTAATTTTAAAAAATTATATTAGGTTTTATTATTGTTCTAATTTTATTAAATTTTTTCTAAATTGGTGATTTAATGTTTAATCGGATGAGAGAAGATATTCAATCAACTAAAGCCAGTGATCCTGCTAGTCGTAGTAGTATTGAAATAATTTTCTGTTACCCTGGGATATGGGCTATTTGGTTTCATCTTTTAAATCATTGGTTATGGAATAAAAATCTGAAATTTCTAGCAAGATTCTTATCAACATTAAGTAGATTTTTAACAGGGATTGAAATACATCCTGGTGCCCAGTTTGGAAGAAGAGTTTTTATAGATCATGGTATGGGTGTAGTTATTGGTGAGACTGCAATTGTTGGTGATGATGTATTATTATATCAGGGAGCAGTTTTAGGTGGAACTTCCCTTGAAAAGAAAAAAAGACATCCTACAGTTGAAAATGATGTAGTAGTTGGTGCTGGTGCTAAAGTACTTGGAAATGTAACTATTGGAGCACATTCAAAAATTGGTGCAGGTTCAATTGTTCTTAAAGATGTCCCACCACATTCAACATGTATAGGTGTACCTGGACGTGTTGTTAGATGTGAGAAAATGTCTTCTCCTTTAAATCTTGAACATAGTAAACTTCCAGATCCAGTTAAAGCATCTTTAAAACGTTTACTTAAACGTCAAGATGAACTTGAAGAGGAAATTCAAATACTTAAAAAATTCCATAATCTTGATAATCCTGATTTTGAGTATAATAACTGTAAAGAATTTGAAAATGATATGATTTTTGAAAAATAGTATTTTTTATTTATTTTTGATGATTAAACTGAATTTTTAATAATTTTTTTTTAATAGTTTTCATGTTTTTATCTATACTTTCTGCTTTTTTACATATCTTTATTTTTTTATTCTTAAATGATTTGTTTAATATTGTATTTATCTTATTTTTCTAATATATTATAATAATTTACCTATAATCTTTTAATTTTTAAATTCTTTCAATTTTTAAGAGATTATTTATTTATAAGGACATATAAAAAAATATAACAATAGTTTTATATATTATTAAAATATATCTATATTAAAAGTTTACTTAATATTATTATTTTTATTCAAAATTAAGAAAAATTATTTGTTAATAAATGGTGATTTAATGAAACCGCCTTGTGAAATGGTAGTTTGGTATGTTATTCCAGCAATACGATCTGAATTAGCTAAACAGCTTTTATCATTAGGAATGAAACAGAAAGATATTTCTGAATTAATGGATATTACACAACCAGCTGTAAGTCAATATATTACTGATAAAAGAGGTAGTGAATTAGTTCTTCCAGATATTATTAAAAAATTAGTAGAGGAGTTTGCATTAGATTTATATAATAAAGATGCGACTAAACTCGATATTATACCTCGTACATGTAATATATGCAAACAAATCAAGGCAGAGGATGTTATGTGTCAGTTACATCATGAAAAAGCTAATATGCCTTTAGAATGCCATGCATGTTTAGGTTCTCATGCAGATTATTAATTTTTTTTAATTAAATATTTTGATTTTTTATTAATTCTTTTATTTAATATTAAATATTTAATTTTCCAAATTGAGTATTTAATGGATTAAACTAAAAAGTGTTAGCTCATTTTATATATTATTAGAAAATTATTTCATTATAGTTGATTACTAAACTTTTGTTATATTTATTTATAAATGATTTAGAATAAAAATTAGGTAAACAACTATTTTAATATTTAAGGATTTTTTGAGCTTTTTTTTTAAATAATATTAATACTTTCAGTGGACACCTGAAAAGTAAAATAAAACGAATTTTAAAGAAAGAAAATATATTTCTAAATATTGTGAAAATTTTATTAAATCTTCTTTTAGATTTTTAATATATTGTTCCTCCATTTTTTTCATATTCTTCAAAGGCTTCTATTGTTTCATCACGACACATATTTTCTAAATCAAGTGTTGATTTTTCAGGATTTTCAAAAAAATCATAGATGAATTTATCCCTAAAACCTATTTTATCTGCATCTTCGTGAGTATTACCATAATAAACTTTCTTAATATTGGACCATATTATAAGTGATAAACACATTGGACATGGATAACATGAGGTATATAGTTCACATCCACTTAAATCATATGAATTAATATTTTTACATGCATCTCGAATAGCCATAACTTCTGCATGTGCAGAGGGGTCATTGTTTATAATTACATGATTAGATCCTTTACCAATGATTTCACCATCTTTAACAACACATGCCCCAAAAGGCCCTCCATTTTCATCATTATCCTCTGATAACTCTTTTGCTACTTTCATAAATTTATTCATAATCTCACAACCTCATATTAAAAAATGATATTATACATTCTTAAATACTTTTTCATTATTTAATTTAGTTCATCTAGGTAAAATTATTGTAAACTGAATTAAATTAACTATAAAATTTTATAATTTAAATACATATAAAGATTTATATTTCTCATTCTGAGGTATTAAATATTAAATCTGAAATTTTTAATCAATTTCAATCTAATGCACCGTTAATAGTTATTATAATTTTAAATATATACCATGAATATTATGAAAATACTATATATTTTTATTAAAGATACTTAATAATTTATTAAAATCATTAAATATTGAATTTATTAAATTAAGTAAAAATTAAAGATTATATATAGGAATTTTTATAAATCAAAAAATTATTAAGTTTATTCTATTGTAGCATTTTAAAAAACTTTATATATTAGAAAAAATACATATACTTATACACTGTTTTATATTATTTATGGCAAGGTGACCGAGAGGCTTAGGTGCGTGGCTGCAGACCATGATACTGGGGTTCAAATCCCTATCTTGCCTTTTTAATTATTTTTATCGATTTATTTTATTTTATTATATTTTACTTATAATTCGTTCTATTTTTTTTTAAAATCAGATTAAATTATTTTATAAATATTAATTTAATATATTTTTCATGAATATTAATAATGAAATCTTTAAAAATTTAATGGTAAATGTTTTTTTTATTTTCTAGCTTTGTAGAAAACTATTAAAGGTTTGCAAATTTTTTCTTAATAAAACAAATTTTCTAATATTTTTTATTTAATTTTTAAATATTCTGAGGGTTTCTACAAAGCTCATTTTATATAAATTTTTCTTTTAAATTTTAAAATAGGATTTTTATTGGACTATTTAGAGAATGAGTATTAATCTTATTTATTTTCATCAAAATTAATTTATAAAATTACAAAATTTTATATGTTAGCATTTTAAAAATTATTATATTATATTTATTATATTATATTAGTAAAAAAAGTAATAAATTATAAATAATGAACTTTTTTAACAAAAGTTAACAAATGTTTTTATTCTATTAATTTTAACTATAATTAATTTTATATTAAATTTATTTACTATTATATAGTTGGAGATAAAATGGAGAGTAATACTGACAGTAAAACTAATAATTTAAAAGTATATTCTACCCTTAGTCGCAGTAAAGAGAATTTTAAATCAATCAATAAAACTAAAATTAAATTCTTTGTTTGCGGGCCTACTGTTTATAATGATGCTCATATAGGTCATGGTAGGACTTATGTTTCCTTTGACATGATAAAAAGATATTTAGAATATATTGGCTATTCTGTAGTATACATGCAGAACATTACAGATATAGATGATAAGATAATTAACCGAGCAAAAGAAATGGCAGGGGAAGATGAGAATTTAAGTCTTTTATGTTCTAATTTAGCAAAAAAATATGAACGTAGATACAAAGAAGATATGGAATCCTTAAATATTAAAGGTGTAAATCTTTTTATGAGAGCAACAGATCATATTGATGAGATCATTTCACAAGTTCAAAGATTAATTGATAAAGGATATGCATATGCAACTGAAAATGGAGTATATTTTGAAGTTAATAAATTTGAAGAATTTGCAAAGTTATCAAATAGAAATATTGAAGAACTTGAAGGCCATAGACTTCAAACAGATTCAACTAAAAGAGATGAAAAAGACTTTGCATTATGGAAACTTAGAACTTCAAGTGAATATACTGGTGAACCGGTATGGGATTCTCCATGGGGTAAAGGTAGGCCTGGATGGCATATTGAAGATACAGCTATTACTGAAGAATACTTTGGTGAGCAGTATGACATTCATGGAGGGGGTTTAGATTTAATTTTCCCTCATCACGATGCAGAAATTGCTCAAATGGAAGCTTTATCTGATAAAAAACCAATGGTAAATTACTGGTTCCATACAGGATTTTTAAATGTTAATGGGGAGAAAATGTCTAAATCTCTTGGAAATTTCATAACAATTAGAGAATTACTTAAAGAGGTTTCTGCTGAAACATTTAGATTTTTTGTACTTTCAACTCATTATAGAAGTCCTATTGATTTTTCAAAAGACAGTCTTCATCAGGCAGGTAAAAGTTTAAATAAAATCAAATCCTATATTGCAGAGCTTGATACTATATTAAATAATCATTTTAAAGATAATGATGAAATTGAAGAGAGGATGGATCTTTTAGAATCTTCAACTTATAATGTTTTAAATGAATCTAGTTCTTCATTTTTCAATGCAATGGATGATGATTTTAATACACCTAAAGCTATATCATCACTATTTGAATTAATTAATAATTCAAAAAATCAATTAAATGAATTAAATCTAGATGATATTTTAGCTATTAAAAAGTTTTTCATTATAGTTAATGATATTTTAGGAATTTTCTTCCTTAAGGATGAAAATACCGGGGATCATGAAGAAGAATTATTAGATTTAATTGGGGATGTGAGAGCTAAACTCAGATTAGAAAAGCAGTACGAATTATCTGATGAAATTCGTTCCCGTTTAACTGATTTAGGTTATGAAATCAGTGATTAAATCTTATTTTTTATACTTTTTTTATATATTTTTTTTGAGCATGTGATTTTTCATATTTCAAATACTATAATTATTTATATTATATTAATTAAAAATTAGATAAAAAATAAAATTATAAAAAAAATTATATTTATTATTCCTTTAATATATTTTTTAAAGGTAAATAAGATATAATATATAAATTTCATCGATAATTAAATAAATTTTATAAAAGACATGATTAAATTAATCAAAATCAGTATCATGTAATTATTAATAATTATTAAGTTATCAATAGATTTATAGGAGACAAATTATATGGTAAAACTTGATAAAATGTTTAAACCAGATTCTGTTGCTATAATTGGAGCATCAGATTCTGAAGGTAAAATTGGATATATTATTGTGGATAATATGATTACTTGTGGTTTTGCAGGTAAAATTTTCCCTATTAATCCTAAAAGTGATGAAATTCAAGGTTTAAAAGCTTATAAAAGTGTTTCAGATTTACCTGAAGTTCCTGATTTAGCAGTTATATGTATTCCTTCCTTTGGAGTAAATGGTGTTCTAGAAGAATGTGGTCAAAATGGTGTTAAAAATGTAGTTGTTATTACTGCAGGATTTAAAGAAGTTGGTGGAGAAGGAATAGAATTAGAGAACCAACTTATTGAAATTAAAGATAAATATGGTTTGAATATTATCGGACCTAATAGTTTAGGTATTACTGATTCTCAAACTCCTCTTAATGGATCATTCTCCCAATCTATGTCTCCGAAAGGAAATATGGCTTTTGTTTCACAAAGTGGAGCAATGATGGTAGCTATTATTGATTGGAGTAAAATTTCTGGAATAGGATTTAGTAAATGTATTTCCTTAGGTAATAAAGCAGGAATTAATGAAATTGAACTTATTCAAGAATTAGCTGATGATGATGATACTGCTGTAATTTTACTTTATCTTGAAAGTGTAACTGAAGATAAAAACTTCATTAAAACTATAAGAGAAGTATCTAAGAAGAAACCTATTGTTGTTCTTAAATCTGGTTCAAGTGCTGCAGGAGCAGCAGCTGCATCTTCACATACCGGTGCACTTGCAGGTAGTGATAATGCATTTACTACTTCATTTAGACAATCTGGTATTTTCCGTGTAGAAACTATGGATGAGTTATTTAAAGTCGGTTTAGCATTCTCTAATTGTCCACTTCCAAAAGGGTCTAATGTAGGTATTATCACAAATGCAGGTGGAGGAGGAGTTATTTCTGTAGATGCTATGGAAAAATGCGGACTTGAAATAGCAAAATTATCTTCTGAAACTAAAAAACAATTAGATGAAGTAATTCCTGAAGAAGGTACAAGTAATAATCCTATAGATGTATTAGGTGATGCACCTGTAAGTAGATATGAAGATACTTTAAATATTCTTTTACACTCTGATGATGTAGATTCATTAATTGTTATTGTTTGTCCTACTGCAAAAGCTGATACAAATGGTATTGTTGATTCATTAGTAGAAGAATATAAAAAATGTGATAATAAACCTGTTTTAGTTGTTAACATGGGTGGACCTTCATTTGAATATGCAAACGAAGTTTTAATGGAAAATGGTATTCCAACTTATGTTTTCCCTGAAGCTGCAATTGAAGCATTAAGTTATTTAACTAGGTTTGCTGAGTTACAAGATAGAAAATATGATTATCCTGTAGAAAATTTAACTGATGTTGATAAAGATGCTGTAAGTAAAATATTTGATAAAGTTAAAGCTGACGGAAGGGATACATTACTTGGAAGTGAAGCTTATGCAGTAGCAGAAGCATATGGAATTTCTGCTGCACCAATTAAACTTGCAACTAGTGCAGATGAAGCAGGTAAACTTGCAGAAGAAATGGAATTCCCTGTTGTACTTAAAATTGCATCAGATAAAATTTTACACAAATCTGATATTGGTGGTGTAAAAGTAGGTATTAATTCAGTTGATGAGGCTAAAGCAGCATTTGATGAAATTATTGCAAATGCAAAAGCAGTTCATCCAGATATTACTCCTGATGGTGTAGAAGTACAAAAAATGATGGATACAGGTATTGAAGTACTTGTCGGTATGATTCGTGATAAACAATTTGGACCTATGATAGCATTTGGTATGGGTGGAATTTATGTAAACCTTATTGAAGATGTTGAATTCCAAATTGCTAATGGTTTAACTTCTGATGAAATAGATCAATTAATGGAAAACACGAAAGTTTATAAATTACTTGAAGGTTTCCGTGGTGAAGCACCTGGAGATATTGATGAAGTTAAAGATACCATCAAACGTGTTGCACGTTTAACACTTGACTTTGATGAAATTTCAGAATTAGATATAAACCCTATTTTTGTTTATGAAAAAGGTTCAAGTGCTTTAGATATTAAAATTAAATTATAATTTTAAATTATAATTTTTTTTTTTATAATTTTGAAGATGGGTCATGAATAGGATTTAGTAAAATCTAATTAAACAATTTTATTATATTTAATTTAATATTAAATATTTTTTAATTTTATAGATATTTTTTTCTATTTTTGTTTCAATTTTCAAATGCTTTAAGAATTTTAATTTTTCTAGTTGGGTTTTATATCTTGATTTAACTTGATATTACTACTAATTTTATTTGATTTATTTGATTTATATTTTGATTAATATTATCGATTGTTTTAATTAAAATTCTACATATTTATTTTTATATTATTCTTATATTCCTTGCTTTTAATTAATTGTTCTATTAATTATTTGTGTGTTACTTTAATATTTGTATTTTCATATGATGGAGATGTATATTATTAATCTTTTTCTATATTTTTTATTTCTGTTTTTTGAGATTTAGGAAATTACTATGTTTTTTTTTTAAAAAAAAAGTTACAAAAAGATTGGGCATTATAATTTTAATTTATACAAAAAATTAAGTCATAATAAATATTTAAAACAAATTCAGAATATTGAGGATTATTAAAATTGATAAAATACATAAAAAAGTTTAAATTTTAAAAATTTCATCACTGAATTTTCCAGGAATTTCTCTTGATTTTAAAGTTTTAATATATGATTTTCTAGGGTCATTATAATCAATATCTATACACATTCCATCTGTTGCAGCAATTGTTCTAACACCAGTTTCTCGTTTAATCTCTTTTGCTTTATTAAAAGGATTTTCTTTTAAAAATTTATAGCCAAAATGGGTCATTATTGCAAGTTTAGGTTTTATTTCTTCTATCAGGTTTTTAAAATCATCACTACACATATGTCCTTTAAGTCCTTTATCTCCTGAACGTAAAACACTTCCAATTAAAATATCTGCTCCTTTATGATATTGGCTAAGTTCTTCAAAATATCTGGTATCTGATGTATAGGATATTTTAAAACGATTAGTATCTATTTGAAAACCTACACCATAGGGGTCACCATGTATTGTTTTGGTTCCTTTTATTTTAAATTGATCAAAATCGATTGTTTCATCAGGAGTTAAAGTGTAATTTTGGGAATTACTTTTATGATAATTGGAAATACTAGGACCCCATCTTTCTGCCCCTTCCATAACACTTTTACTTCCAATTATATTACCATAATTTTTTGTCATTCCTTTTGTCATTGCTTCAATTAATATTTCCGCATCATTATAATGGTCAGTATGACAGTGTGAGATAAAAACTCCATTTATGTGCCCTGGATTAAGTCTATATTCTAAACTTCTTATAAGTGCACCTGGGCCAGGATCTACATGGAGGTTAAAACCATGAATATTGTCTATTCTAAACCCTCCACTCATTCTTTTCTGGCTAATGGTGGTAAACCTTCCGCCTCCGGTTCCTAAAAATGTAATTTTCATTTATCTCACTAGTTTTATTTTAAAAAATTATTTATTTATATTTTATTTATTTAATCAGTGGTACACAAATTTTTTGTGTTATTTGGTATTACATAAAACAATATTACAGCTGAGTATAATATCATTTTTATCAATACATAAGTTTCCATCTTTTATGACTACTTTATCATTTATACTTACTAAATCTGAGATGTCTTCATTAGTTATATTATTTCCATTATTATCCATATCAACTAACATTATTACTTCTTCATTTGATTTAGATAATAATTTCCATTTAGTATCATATGCTTCTACATTATTTGCTAATTTAACATTGAGAATGTTATCATTAATGTTTGAAACATAACCAATATCTCCTTTTGTAATGAGTCTGCTAGTAATTTCCATACTTTTATTTGCTTTAGTAAGTTCATCAGTTAATTGGTTTCGATATTTTTCTAAAAGTCTTTTATCCATATCTACTGTGTCATCAAGATATTTTTGAGCACTTGTTGTTGTTAAAGTATCATCTTTTACAATTAAGACATCTATTTTTTTTCCTACAGATGGTGTCTGTTCAGCTATTTCTTGAATAATCTCTTCGAATATATCTCCCATATATTTAAGACTAACATTTGCTGTCCATTTTTGTTTAACAAGTGTATTTGCCTTAGCCTTTGCAATTTTATTACCAAAGATAATTATTCCACTTTTTCCATAATCTTTATTTTTTAAATCTGAACCTAGAAGTTCAATTATTTGATAACCATTGGTGGTCCCGTAAATACGTTTTCTTTTAATTTCCATAGTCGTTTTAGTTGATACTTCTCCCATAATAGCATTACCGATTTTTCTAATCTTATTTGATTCATCTGAAATTTTTATGGTAATGCCTCTTTTTTCAGCTTCATTTTGTAATTCTTCATCACTTTTTACTTTTCCAGCATATAGGTCAGATTCTAATATTTCCCTTTCATTTTTATTTCCAAAATATGCAATTCTTCTTTTGTCACTAGCCATTACACAGCCTTTTTTTCCAACATATGCAATTATTAAACTCATAATGACACCTATCTTTTAATCAGTATTATTTTTAAACTGTAATAATGAATTATTATATTTTTAAAGAATATTAATAAATTTACTATTTGATACTATTTTTATTAATTATCCTTTTTATAAATTATTGTAAACTAATTTGTTTGAGAAATAAAATTTTTATTTTTTTTAAAATAGAATACATATTTATTTTAAATAGAATTAATTTAATTATATTTTTGTATATTATTTTTAATATTTTTTTTATTTTCTAATATTTATTCAATATAACTTAATTAATTTTTATGTGATTGTGAAATTTTTAAATAATCTTCATATTATAAAAAATTATATATTAAACTTAGTATAAATTTTTATTTAATAAAATATATTTTATTAAATTTAGGATGTGATAATATGGTTGAAATCAATCAGATTTATAAATGTTTTACATGCGGAAATATTGTTGAAGTTGCAAGTGCTGGTGCAGGAACTTTAGTTTGCTGTAATGAAGAAATGGAATTATTAACTCCAGAGATAAAAGAAGAAGGTGGAGTAAAACATATTCCTGTAATCGAAAAAGTTGATGAAGGAATTAGTGTAAAACTTGGTGAAGTTCCACACCCTATGGATGAAGATCATTATATTAATTTCATTATTTTAACTGATGGTGAACAAGTTTATAGAGCAAATTTAAAACCTGGTGATGAACCTAAAGCTATATTCAAAGTTGATGGTGAAGTCTCAGATTTTAAAGCTTGTGCATACTGTAATGTTCATGGTCTTTGGCCATCACAATAATTAATTAATTTTATTAAATAATTTATTATTTTTATTATTATTTTTTTTTAGTTTTAGTAACTTTAATTTTTTTATTTTTATCTTACTTTTTTATTATCTTTTTATTTTATTTATAATGTTTTATTTCTATTTTATATTTAATTTCATTCATTTATTTAAACATTTTACATTTAATTATATTTTTTTTAGGGTTTTGAGTTTATGTTTCTATGTTTTCGTATAAAATTTATATAATGGTACTGAGTATTTTAATAATTTTATGAGTAAATTTGGTCCAAACATGTTTGTTTAATTGAAATATTATATTAGATTTAAGTATTTTATAATGTAGATAATTAGTATAATAATCAAACTTACATTAAACTAATTTCTTAATACCTGTATAAAATTTATTGTTATCTAATATTCAAGAAAATAAATTATTAGGCAGTAAATATGTATAAAATTTTAAAAATGAAAAAATTTCATACAAAATATTTTTAAGTTTCAGTGTATGAGAATAAATAATAAAATTTATTATAAATAAATAATTAAATAATTAAATAATATAAATCTTTGATTTTATAAAATTTTTAAAAAGGATAATTATGAAAAAAAATATTTTAATAATTTGTTCTATTGCTTTTATAGCTATACTTTCATTTGTTTTTATTACTACTACTCTGAATAATGTTAATCATTCTATTGAAGAGTTAAATAAAGAGCTTATTAATGGTGATGAAAACTATAATAAAGCAGTTATTGATTTGAATAATCAGAATTTTGATTCTGCTGCTTCTGAATTTACAAATGCAGTTTATTCATTTCAAAAGGCAAGAGATATTTTAAAAGATTTAGATAACAATAATAATCTTCCTTTGAATAATGAACTTTATTCAACTTATTTTGATCTTACTTCTAAAGAATTAGAAAATAAACAATCTGCTTCTACTCTTTTATTAAATGCTACTATTGCTCTTAAAAGAGGAGATGTAAGTAGTGGTAATAACTATATTTACAATGCAGGATATGCAATGAGTGAAGCTTTAAATTATCAGTCTCAAAGATCAGATTTAGTAAAAAATTATCCAGATAAATTTGAAAATAGTACAAATTCAACAGAATCATAATTTATAATGATATTGTCAGATTTAATAAAATCATTATTTAAGTAATTAGCACATTTAATTTAGTAATATTAATTTTTATGAGTGGAAAATATGAAAAAAGAATGTCCGAATTGTCATGGAAAAGGGATAATTGTAGTAGATTATAAGGATTGTGATGCCTGTGGTGGAACAGGTTATGATAACACTATAGAGTTAGGAGGCCATTTTAAAGGAGTAAATAACCGTGCTAAAGAAAAATTTGGCCTAGATGCAAATGAAGATGTTCCATGTGAAGTATGTAATGGAAAAGGACAAGTGGAAGTTAAAGATAAATGTCTTAGATGTGATGGAACAGGATTTATTAATGTATGTGGTGAATGTGGAAAAATTTTAAAATCTGATACTAAAGAATATTGTGATGATTGTATGAAAATCATTAAAGATAAAAAGGATAAAGAACAGGAACGTATAGAGCAGGAAAAGAAAAATAATATTGTTTACACTTTAGACCCTTTATGTGAAATGAGTGATTTAAAGGTCAATAATTGTTATCATGGAAAAATTTCAAAGGTTACTAATTTTGGAGTTTTTGTTAGTTTAAATAATCAGGTATGGGGTTTAATGAGAACTGGTAAATCAGGTTATAAGGTTGGACAAACTTTAAATGTTAAGGTTATTGAAATTAAATCACGTCGAAATGAAGTTGATTTAGGTCCAGTATCATTTAAACATTATACTCTTAAAAAACTTAAGAAAAAAATTGAAAGAACACCTATTGGATTATTAAATGACGACTATTTAGGTAATGTTATTAAAATTCAGGGTATGGCTTCACAGATTCAGCAAACATCAGGTCCAACAATATTTACTATAACAGATGATACATCTGTGACTTATGTTGCAGCATTTGAAGAAGCAGGTGTAAGAGCTTATCCTGAGATTGAACTTGAAGATATGGTAGAGGTAGTTGGAGAAGTAAATAAACATGATGGTGATATTCAAATTGAAGCAGCTGGTATGGAAAAATTAACTGGTGAAGAAAAAGATAACCTATACCGCTTAATTGATGAAGCATTAGATAAAAAGGCAGAAGTGGAATTTAATGGCTTTTTAGTAGAATCTGATGTTTTAGATAAATTAAAACCTAAAATGTTAAATGCTGCAAAAAGAATAAGACGTGCTATTTTAGATGGTCGAACTATTCTTTTACGACATCATGCAGATGCAGATGGTATATGCTCTGGTGTTGCAATGGAAAAGGCAGTAATACCTGTTATAGAAGAATATAATCCAAGTGGTGATGCTAAATATCATTATTTTAAAAGGTCCCCTTCTAAAGCACCATTCTATGAACTTGAAGATGTTGTAAAAGATTTATCCTTTGCCCTTGAAGATTTGGACAGACATGGTCAAAAATTACCTCTTCTTGTAATGTTAGATAATGGGTCTACTGAAGAAGATATTGCATCACTTATGCAGGCAAAGATTTTTGGTATTGAAATTGTTATTATAGACCATCACTCTCCAGGTGAGGTTGTTGATGGTCGGGTAGCTGTTGATGATTATGTTGATGTTCATGTTAATCCTTATCTTGTTGGTGGAGATTCACAGATTACTGCAGGTGCACTTGCAAGTGAAGTTGCATGTTTAATAAACCCTGAAGTTAAAGATTTAATTAAACATCTTCCGGCAATTGCAGTTACTGGTGATCATGCAGAATGTGATGAGGTAGACCAGTATATTAAAATTGCAGAAGATTTAGGTTACACTAAGGAGAATCTTAAAAAAATTGCGGAGTGTACAGATTTTGAAGCTTATTTCTTAAAATTCAGAGATGGTAGGGGAATCATGGACACTATACTTAATGTTAATAACCATGATATGCATGATGCTTTGATTGAAGCATTATATAAAGAGTATGAGAAACGTGTTAATACTCAACTTAAAGCAGCATTACCTAATGTTAAGCAAACATTATTTGATAATGGAATTTATCTTAATATTATTGATGTTGAAAGATATGCTCATAAATTTACTTTCCCGGCACCTGGTAAAACATGTGGTTTTGTACATGATAAAATGTCAAAAGAAATTGGTACTGATAAGCCAATTGTAACTTTAGGGCACGGTCCTGATTTTGCTGTTATAAGAGCAACTGAAACAGTTAATAAGGATTATGGTTTTGATATTAATCAGATTATTATAGATTTATTAGAATCCCTTCCTAATGCAGGTATTGATGGTGGAGGACATGAGGTTGCAGGTTCTATTAAATTCATAGAAGGATTTTCAGAAGAAGTTCTTACAGGATTTGTTAATGAAGTACAGTCTATGAATCCTAATTAAATCTTTTTTTATTTTTTAATCGTATTTCGAGGATTAAGAGGGAGTGTTGTGTTGTACTGCTTATTTTCTCTATATTTTAATTAATTTAGAGGATATATTTGTTCCAATTGATTTTTTCTACTTATTTTTTCATTTTATCTAAATCATTTGGGTGTATGAATCCTGAACGTATCATATGATCTGCTAAAACCATAGCTATTGTTGATTCACTTACGGTAGTTATTCTTGGACAGATACATGGATCATGTCTACCTTCAATATTAATTATACAGTCTTCACCTTTAGATAAGTCAATAGTGTTCTGATTTTTAGATATAGATGGTGTAGGTTTTACTGCAATTCTTGTAACTATAGGCATTCCATTGGATATTCCTCCAAGTATACCTCCTGAGTTATTAGTTTTAGTTAAAATCTTATCTTTTTTATAATAGAATTCATCATTTATCTCTGATGCAGATGCAGTTGCAACATCAAATCCTAAACCTATTTCTACACCTTTTACAGATCCTATCTCCATTAGTGCTTTTGAAATATCTCCATCAAGTTTTCCAAATACTGGTTCACCAATTCCTGCAGGTACATTTACAGCAATAGTCTCTACTATACCTCCAACAGAATCTCCTTCTGCTTTTTTTTCAAGTATTAATTTTTCCATAGCTTTTCCAGCTTCTTTATCACAGCACCTTACATCATTTAACTGGACTTTTTCTTCTATCTCATTAATATCTGTACTTGAAGTTTTAATATTTCCGATTTGCACTACATGGGATATTACTTTAATATTATATGTTTCTTGTAATAGTTTTTTTGCAATTGCACCACCAATTACATGGCCGATACTTACTCTTCCACTTCCACGGCCTCCTCCATTATAATTATAATTACCATATTTTTCTATCCATCCTAAGTCTCCATGACCTGGGCGAGGAGTATTTTTTATACCTTCATAGTCTTTTGATACTTGGTTTTTATTATAAACTACTCCACATATTGGTGTACCATCTGTTTTTCCATTGAAGAGACCGGATAATATTTCTATTTTATCTGCTTCTTTTCGTGGACTTGTAATTTTACTTGTTCCAGGTTTACGTTTATCTAATTCTTTTTGTATATCTTCTTCATTTAAATCAAGATTAGCAGGACAACCATCTACTATTGCACCTATTGCTTTTCCATGACTTGTACCGAAACTTGTTGTCCTAAATGTTTTTCCACTACTATTAGACATATTTTTACCTTTTTTTTATAATTTTAATTAGAATAATTTTATTGATTTTTAAAGTAATAAATTTATTTAGAGTTAAAGGATAATAAATATTTTTATTTTATTCCGAATAATAGATAATAAATAAATAGTATAGTTAATATCCATACTAACCAATGTAATTCTTTTGCTCTACCCATTCCAATTGATGTAATAGTATATATTACAAATCCAAATGCAATACCCAGTGAGATTGATGAGGTTAAAATCATCATACTAATAGTTGTAAATAATGTGGCAAGGGAAACAAAATCACTCCAATCAATTTCTTTCAATTGACCAATCATCAGTATACCTATAATAACAAGAGCAACTGCTGTTACGGATGGAGTGAATAAGAATATTATTACAGGAGCGAAAATCATAGATATTAAAAAAAATAAACCTGTAAAAATAGCACTTAAACCTGTCCTACCACCAACACCAACTCCTGCTGAACTTTCTATATATGTAATTAAAGGACTAGTACCGAAAATAACACCAATAAAATTACTTATAGCAATTGATAAAAATCCTTTATCTGTTCCTTTATATTCTCCTTTTTCATCTTTAGGAAAATCTCCCTGTTTACCTAAAATAATAAATGTTCCTGCAGTATCAAAGAATATTAAAAAGATGAATGAAAAAATAACCATAATTAAATCGTTTAGGTTTCCAAATAATTCTTTAAATCCAGATATAAATGCAAATGTAGCAGAGGTGTCAAAGTTCAAGGTAACAAACTCAGAAGGTATCATTGGCATATTTATTGCTGAGTGAACACCAAATCCGGTTGATGTAAAAACAATACCAATAATTGAGGTAATTAATAATCCTATAAATATAGCAGCAGGTATTTTTCTAATAAATAATATTAAGGTAATCCCAATACCAATTAGAGCTAAAAGTGGAGCCGGAGAAGTTAAATGAGATAAACCAACAATATTTGTAGGGTGACTTATAATTATTCCTGCATTTTTTAAACCAATAAAGGTTAGGAAAAATCCTACACCTGAACCCATTGCTAAATGTAATACTTCCGGTATAGCTTTTATAATTTTTATTCTTAAACCGGTTACTGTAATTAAAAAAAAGATTATTGCAGATAAAAATACTGCTGCAAGAGCTGCATTCCAACTGTATCCTAGTGTTTTTATAACAGTAATAGCAAACAAAGCATTTACACCCATACCCGGAGCAACACCAAGAGGATAGTTAGATAAAAGCCCCGTTATTATACAAGATATGGTTGCAGAAATAACAGTCGCAAAAAATACACTTTTTAAAGGCATACCTGCAGTTGAAAGTAAATAGGGATTTACTCCTAAAACGTAGGACATTGCAAGGAATGTAGTTAAACCGGCAATAAATTCGGTTTTTAAATTTGTATTTCTCCCACTCATGTCAAAAAATTTATCTAACATAATATTCCTCAAAAATATTTTTTTTTTTTTTTTTATTGGTTTAAAAATATTCTAATCATATAATGTTCTTATATATTTTATTTAATAGATTTAATAAATTATAATTAAATACTAATGTTCTAAATTCTTATCATTTATATTATGATTTTTTTGTTTATATATATTCAGTCTATATTTAGAATTTATCAAATGTTTATAATTTATAATAGTTTAATAAAATATAAATTTATTAGATATTATATATAATATTGGTTTTTAATTTCTTTAAAATTTAATTATATTTCAATATTTTTTGGATAAAAAATAATTTTTTTATAAATTTTTATTATTCTTAATTTTTATTGATTATTTAATATTTTTAAAGGAATATTCTCAATAATTTAGCTATAAAACTAAAAATTTATTCAAATCATCCAAATATTATAAGTTATAAGTGTTCATTTTTTTTGTTAAATAAAATTTTACTTTATTTTTCTATTTAACATTATAAAAATCTCAAAAATTTAATTTAAGATATTTTGCGGTGTATTTCTATAAATTAAACTTTAAATATTCTTAAAATATTATAAAATATTATATAATTTACACTTGAAATTAATGACCAATTTTAATTAATTTCATAATAATTTTTTTTAAAAATTTTTTTGTTTTAGATGTTTAGGTGTTAATATGGACTATCCATTAGTTAGAATGAGAAGACTTAGAAAAAATGCAAACATACGTGATATTGTAAGGGAAACTAAATTAAATAAAGAAGATTTAATTTATCCTATTTACTTTAAGGAAGGATTAAAGAAGGGTCAAAAAGAAGAAATTTCTACAATGCCTGGTCAATACAGATATTCTATTGAAGATGGTGTAGCATATGCAAAAGAATTAGAAGCTAAAGGTCTTAAATCCATAATACTTTTCGGAATTCCAAAAGAAGAAACAAAGGATGAAATAGGTTCACCTGCATTTGATGATGAGGGTATTGTTCAAAATGCAATAAGAGCACTTAAAAAAGAAACAGACCTTATTGTAATTGCTGATGTCTGTTTATGTGAATATACTTCTCATGGACACTGTGGTTTAATTAGAACCTATGATAAAGGTGATATTAATGATGATACTGATGATGGCATAAAAATTTTAAATGATGCATCATTAAAATACCTTGTAAAAACTGCAGTTTCACAAGCTAAAGCAGGTGCAGATGTAATTGCTCCTTCTGATATGATGGATGGAAGAGTTCAGGCAATTAGGCAGGCTTTAGATGAGGAAGGATTTTTTGATGTAATGATTATATCCTATTCAGCTAAATATGCTTCATCATTTTATGCACCATTTAGAGAAGCTGCATGTTCAACACCGGGTCTTGGTAATAGAAAATCTTATCAGATGGATCCTGCAAATAGTCGTGAGGCTGTTCGTGAATGTGAACTTGACCTTATTGAAGGAGCAGATATGTTAATGGTTAAACCAGCACTTCCATATCTTGATATTATAAAAACTATTAAAGAAGAATTTTCACTACCTCTTGTAAGTTACAATGTAAGTGGAGAATATTCAATGATTATGGCAGCTATTGAAAAAGGTTATTTAACTGAAGAGTCTATAATGGAATCTTTACTTTCAATTAAAAGAGCAGGTTCAGATTTAATTATAAGCTATTTTACACCATATTTACTTGATAATTTATAATTTCATAATTTATTTTACACAATTTCTTGGTCATTTAAATTTTATAAGATTTTACACTATATTATATTTATAATCTATTATTATGGGGAAAAATTATGTTAAAACCAGAACAAATAGGAAAAATTGTAGAAATTGCTTCTGTATTAGAGGTAAGTGGTTATCCAAAACCTGGAAATGTACATAGGACTAGAGACTATGATGATATGGTTTTTGAAGACTTTTTAATAAGTGGAGTAGTTATTGGAGATTGTATTCGTGATTTAGCTAAAAGAACTATTGAAAACAAAGATAATCTCTCTAATATCCAACTTGGAAAAACAATTTATGATGCTGTTTTAGAAACTGATAATTGGATAAATAATAATACAAATCTTGGAATTGTAATGATGACTTCACCTATAGCTGCAGCAGCATCTATAAGCAGTAATATGGATGAGCTTAGAGAAAATATTGGCCGTATTATGAAAGCAACTACTGTTGATGATGCTATTTATTTATATGATGCAATTAATATTGCATCTGCAGGTGGAATGGGTGATCAGGAGGAATATGATGTAACAAGTGATTCTGCAAAAGAGGATCTTAGAAAAAATAATCAAACAATGTATGATGTTTTAGAAATATCTGCACCATGGGATGATTTAGCATCTGAAATGACAAGTCAGATGCCTATAATATTTGAGTTTTCATATCCAAAATATAAAGAACTTAGGAAAAATAACTCACTTAATATGTCTACTGTATTAATTTTTCTTGAAATTTTACAAGCTATTCCGGATACTTTAATTTCCCGTAAATATAATGATGATGTTGCAAGTGAAGTATCATTAAAAGCAAAGGATTTGTTAAAATACAAAGACTTAGAAAATTTTGATGATTACCTTTATGAATTTGATGATTACCTATATGAAAATCATCAAAATCCTGGTACTACTGCAGATTTAACTGCTGCAACTATAATGGTATATTACCTTTCTAAGGAATTTGACAAAGGAAATTAATTTAATAAATTTTATATATTTTATAGAAAAAATATAATATTGAAAAATATTTTTTATTTTAAAAATAAAATGAGGCGTTAAACTTGAAAAGTAAAATGTTAAATATTCTTACAATAATATTAGGTTTAATAATAATTATATTCCCAATTTTAGGAGTTGCAAGTGTATCTGCAATATTTGGTATTGCATTTTTATTTATGGGCTTTTTTATAACATTCTCCTATTTCAATGATGAGCATGCTGCTATGAAATATATGGCTTTAATTATAGGAATTATTTTAATGTTATTTGGAATAACTTTAATTGCTGTTCCAAGTTTATTAGTAGCATTTACAACATTGTTTGTATACATTGCAGGATTGATTTTACTTGTAATTGGTGTTATAGGATTATTCTCAGCAGACACTCCAGCTTTAAAATATTTAAGTTTATTAAATACAGTTTTAGGTATATTTTATCTAATTTTAGCATACTTTATGAAAGATGTTAAACTCTTTGGTATTTTAATTGGAATCTGGTTAGCATTGTCAGGTATACTTAGTTTATTAAATAATGACTAATTTTAGTTAGATAATATCAAATTATTTCTAAATAAAATTTCTAAATTATTTAAATAAGTAAATTTACTTATTTTCTCTTTTTTTTTATTTTTTTTTCAATTTATCTTTTAAAAATAGTTATATTTATTAAATAAAAAAATTTTTATTAATTTTACAAGTATTAGTACTTATATTATATTTATTTTAATTTATTTAACTTTTTTTAAACATTTCAATAATAAATCTATATAAAAGATAAATTTATTTATTTATAAAATCAAAATATTAATAATTAAATATAAATAATAAGTTCTCATTTAATTTTTTTTTAAATTTTATTTGAGGGGATATAAATGTATAAAAAAATTTTATTACCTACAGATGGTTCTGAATATGCAAACCAAGAAATTGAAAGAGCATTAAATGTATTGGCCGATGATGGGGAGCTTTTATTGGTTTCTGTTGCATCAAAAATTAAACCTTTTCAGTTTCAATCTAAAAGACATGTTAATGAATTAAATCAAAGAGCTATTAAAGAAGCTGAAGAAAATGTAGATCAAATGAAAGCTGAAATTGGAGATGTGGGGGTTAAAATTAGTACTAAGGTTGTCTCTGGTTTTCCAGCTGAATCTATTAAAAAGGTTGCAGAAGAGGAGGATGTTGATTTAATTGTAATCTCATCTTCTGGTAGAACTGGTTTACATAAACTTTTAATTGGAAGTGTTGCTGAAAAAGTTGTTTCAATAGTTGATATGGATGTATTATTAATCCATAATAAATAATGGATTAATAAGTTTTTTTATTTTATTTATTCAACTTTTATTCATATTAACTGTTTTAATTTTTTAAGATTCGTTTTTTTTTACTGTTTTGAAGATGGGTCATGAATAGGCTTTAGTAAAATCTAATTAAATAATTTAATTATATTTAATTTAATATTAAATATTTTTTAATTTTATTAATGTATTTCTCTTCGTTTTTAGATTATTTAACAGATTTTTTTTAATTTCTAATTATAATAAAAGCCATATATATTATAAAGAGTATAACTAATATAAGCCCTTCTTTTCTATCTATTTCTTCTTGTGTTCTAGCAAATGTTGATCCAAGTATGATTATTAAAGTCATAATAAAAATATCCAAAATCATTTTTGGTTCAATAGGTGTAGGTAAAATTACGCTGGTTATACCTGTAATAAATAAAATATTAAAAATACATGACCCTATTACATTTCCAATTACCATTCCATGTTCTCCTTTTTTAAGTGCAGTAAGGGAAGTTACAAGTTCTGGTAATGATGTACCTATAGCTACGACAGTCAGTCCAATTAATGCATCACTTAAACCAAAGGTAGATGCAATATAACTTGATGAGTTTACAACTAAATCAGAGCCCACAATAACTCCAACTAAACCAATTATAATAAAAATTATAGATTTAGGAACGGATATTTTTGCTTCTACAATATCATCTTCTGTAATAGATTTTTTATATTCCTTAACGGTATTATAAACATAAACTATTAAAACTATTAAGAATATTAAACCAAATATTCTATTAATTTCACCAAAAACATATGCAATAAGAAGTAGACCAATGCTTGAGATTACGGTAAATGGAAAATCTCTTTTAATTATTACTTTATCAACACTTAAATTACTAATCAATGCACTAATACCAATTACACATAGAATATTAAATATATTACTTCCAATAATATTTCCCATATAAAGTGAACTGTTTCCATCAAGAGCTGAGGTAATAGATACTGCTGCTTCTGGTGCACTAGTACCAAATGCAACTATTGTTAATCCAACTACAACGGTAGATATTTTAAAGTAATATGCAATATTACTTGCACCGTCAACAAAAATATCTGCACCTTTAATTAAAAGAACAAATCCAACAAGGAGTAAAATAATTTGTATTATTAATTCCATATTCTCAAACCAATTTTTTTTTAATAAGTTTTTTACTATTCTATTAAATCATTTATATTTTATTTATTTATTTATTTTTTTATAAATCAATCTAATTAGATTAATAAACTATAAATTTCATATAATATAACAATTGATATTAATAATTATAATTATTTGGAGGAATTTTTATGGAATATATTAAAGAAATTCCTGCTATCAAATGGAAAAATGGGAATTATGTAAAGGTTTTAGAGCAAACGGTTAATGATGAAAATATTTTCTTATATATAGATGATCTGGAACATAGAAAGTTTTCCACATATCCTAAAGATTTAAAAGATTTTACAATAGGTTATGCATTAGCTGAAGGTTTAATAAAATCTTTTGAAGATGTAGAATCTATTCAAATAAAGGATAAAAACATCTTTTTAAAAACTAAATATAATCATAATCTTAAAAAAAACAGTTCTACCCCTCATGATAATAGTGAAGGTCAAGAACATACCTACGAAAGTATAATGTCTGACAGTGCTGGTGGATGGAGAAGTGAACTTAACAATATCGAACCTGTATCCTCTGATTTAAAAGTTAAAGCAAGCGATATTATTAAAAATATTCAAGAGTTAAAGGAAAATGCTAAGATATGGCAGAAAACTGGCGGTGTTCATGTAGCACAATTAATTTATAAGGATAATGTTATTTTACGTGAAGATGTTAGTCGTCATGTAGCTGTAGATAAAGTTATTGGTGCTGCTGCACGTAAAGGTTATGATTTAACTAATTCTTATATTTGTTATAGTGGAAGAATCCCTGCAGATATGCTTATAAAATTTGTTAGGGTTAAAATTCCTATAGTAATATCTAATGCAGCTCCTGCAGGTTCAGGTTATATGATTGCAGATAAGGCTAACATTACAATGGTAGGTTTTGTAAGGGATAATAGATTTAATTTGTATACTGCTCCTGAAAGAGTTTTATTAAATGAATAGGACTTATTTAATTTTAATTGATTATTAATATGGTGAAAGATTGATAGGTTAATATAAGTTTTATATTTCCTTTTTAACAGATTTTATCTAATACTGAACTTATTTTTTTAAATAACCTTAATTGTTTTTTTTTTTAATATTTTGCTTTTTATATTGATTTTAGATTCCTTTTTTTTAAGTATTAAAAAATCAATAAATTTGCCATTCATATTTAAAATTTTCATTTGTGTGAAATAATTTCATGATTTTTTATTTACTTTTCATTTAAATTAAAACAATATTTATTTTAGAGTATAGTTTTTAGTTAACTGAAAACATTTATATTAGAGTTTAGATTAAAGTAGTATTAAGTGATTTCAATGATTATTCAAAGACAAGATTATATTGAAAAAATTAAGCCATTCATCAATAATCATATTATTAAAGTTTTAATTGGAACTAGACGTTCTGGGAAATCAACAATACTAAAACAAATTATTGATTCATTATTAAATGATGGAATCCCCCAAGAAAATATTGTTTGGATAAACTTTGAGTTAAGTGATTATTTTGAAATAACTGATATTAAAAAGCTAGAGGATTATATTTCCTGTCAAATTGAAAATGTAGAGGGTAGAATTTATCTTTTCTTTGATGAAATACAAGTCATTCCTCAATGGGAGAAATTAATAAACTCCTATTTTGCAAAGGAAATTTTTGACATATACATAACTGGTTCCAATTCAAAACTCTTATCTGGTGAATTTGCAACATATTTATCTGGAAGATATGTTGAATTAAACATTTATCCATTCTCTTTTCAGGAATATATTGAATATCATGAAATAAGTGATGATTACAAATCTCACTTTTATAATTATCTGGAGGATGGAGGGATGCCTTCAACTTATAATTATAAGGGTGATGACAAAAATTTGGTTATAATGGATTTATACAATTCAATTGTTTTAAAAGACATTATTCAAAGAAATAATGTTAAAAATGTTGATTTGTTAGATAGAATCATAAGATTTGTAATGTATAATATTGGACAAGTGTTTTCAGCCAATAAGATTTATAAAAGATTAAAACAGGATATGGTGAATTTATCAGTAAATACAATTTATAAGTATTTGAAATTCTTTGAAAATGCCTGTTTAATTTATCAAGTGAAACGTGAAGATTTACAGGGTAAAAAAATACTTCAATATGATGAAAAATACTATTTATCTGATTTAGGATTTCGTCAGGCAATAATTGGAAATAATCAAAGGGACATTACTCGTGTAATTGAGAATATTGTTTACATAGAGCTTTTAAGAAGGGGTTATGAAATCACAATAGGTAAAGTGGATAATTTAGAAGTTGATTTTGTATGCAAAAAACAAAATAAGCCAATTTATATTCAAGTATCTTATTTGTTGGCTAGTGAAGAAACAATAGAAAGAGAATTCAAACCATTAAAAAATATTTCAGATAATTATCCTAAATACGTGATTACTATGGATAATCTGGATATGTCTCATGAGGGTATAAGACATTTAAATCTTCTTGATTTCTTATTAGGTGATGAAATTTAGGCTGTTTTTAAATATAACTTATAGGCTATAAATATTTTAACTATTGATTCTATAATTGCAACGATATTTTCGTAACAGATTAAATGGATAGGTAAACCACTTAAAAAACAAAGAATTAAGTAAAAACATTATACATACAAGAAAAATGGTATAGTGGGAAGGGGAAAATTAAAGTAAAAATCCTATTATAGTGTAAAATATTATTAAAGCAGTAACAGTAATAATAACAATTGCACCTAAAGGAACCTTTTTCCAGGATAAAACTCCTGCTAAAACTGCACCGACAAGACCAACATACCAAATCTTAGTATCTACAGTTAAAACCCCAGGACATATTAAAGCAGCTAGTGCAGTAAATGGTAGTAGATTTAAGAATTTTTTAGCCTTTACTCCAAAATCAAGTTTATTTACAAAAATTGCAGGAATAAGACGAGGAATAAATGTTACAATCGCAATTAATACAATTAAAAGTATAATATTATTCATGATTTTCCTCCTTAACAGTTCCTTGATTTATAATTTCTTTTTCAACTTCCAAATCAAGCTCTTTATCATCTACTATGTAGGTTCCAATAATTGCACCAATAAGTGTTGCTACAATAAGGGACCAGTTACCTATGACGAACTGTAGAAGATAATTTAATATTCCTGTAATTATAACCATTAATGTAATTGTTTTACTTCTTTTAAGATTAGGTATTAAAATTGCTATAAATAATGCATATAAAGAAATATTAAAACTATTTGTAACAATAACAGGTAGCATATTTAATACAGAAACTCCTATTATAGCTCCTAAAACCCAAGAGAGATAGGGTATAATACTTACTCCCAAATATGTCCATATTGATGATTCGTCCATTAGCGAAAATAGAGCAAAACATTCATCAACTACAAAATGAGCAGAAAGGATATTTAATTTAGTATTGGATTCTGTAACTTTATTAAAAACAACAGTATTCATAATAAAATATCTAAAATTCACAACAAAACTAGTTAAAACAATGTTTATTATTGTTGCTCCATTTACTATCATAGATGCTGCTATAATTTGTCCTGCACCAGCATATACCAAAATAGACATTCCAACTGTTTCAAATGGATTTAATCCACCTTTAATTGCTATAGCTGCATATCCAATTCCCATAGGAATATATCCAAATACAATTGGAATTCCTTGTTTAGCACCATAAATAAATTTTTCTTTTCTTGTTTTTATTTAAAACAGCCCCATTAAATTAAATTCCTTATTTCCTAAATATTTTTATAATATTAGGAATTATTAAATTAATACAATATGTTTATATAGCTATTATTATATAATATTAATAGTGATTTGAGGGGGTTTATTATGATTACAGATAAAGACTTAGGGGATAAATTTAATTTACGTTAGATTTACCTAATAATTCTAAGTTGCATTTTTTTGGAATTATATCGAAGTACTTAATTTTAGATTATAGTCCTTTTTTTCTTGAATTTTTTCTCATTCTTCATGAAAATAAGTAATATATTATTAATCTTTATATTATAATCTTTATATTATTGACTTAATGTGCTTCATTAGAATTTTAGGATAATTTTCTCAGAGATTAAATAATATTTTAATTTAAAGAATCTTATCATTATATTATGCAAATTAAGGTTCCTCCACATTAATTAATAATTCAAGTTTTTTATTATAAGAATTTTTAATATGTGTTCTGATTTCTATTTAATTAAATTTAATAAATAGGGATTTTAGTAAAAGTTTAATTTTATTATTTAATATTATTTTTAATTTAATTTTTTAAAAGGAGATGAAAAAATGAGTTCTGAAGAAAAAATTATTAAAAAATATAATATCGAAGTAACTGCATACTTTAATGAAAGAAATGAAATTGAATACATGCTTTCAAAAGATGAT
Organism: uncultured Methanobrevibacter sp.; assembly: GCA_900314605.1. Taxonomy (GTDB): domain Archaea; phylum Methanobacteriota; class Methanobacteria; order Methanobacteriales; family Methanobacteriaceae; genus Methanarmilla. Next base: position 67,060 of record OMVX01000015.1, read on the forward strand.
GGATGGGTAATAAGTTGTTCTTTTGAAAGAGGTATTAGTGACCTAAAAAGATTAGGTTGCGAGTTTTAAACTCGTAACATTTTTTTTATAAATTTTTATTTAATTTTAATAAAAAAATACTGTATATTATAATAAATAAAAAATTCAAATCACATATTTTATACGACTTTTAAAAATTAATTATATTCTTAAGACAGTATTGGGATAAAATAAATAATTTATATTTTTAAAATTTATCTTTTTAATTACCATATTAATGAAGAGTTTCTCATTATTAAAAATGATTAAAAATAGTTAATAAATTTTAAGAATATATTTTATTTAAATTAAACTATTTTAAAACAAGTAATAATCCCATTTTAAATTTACCATTAGCTTTAACAGTATGCATTCCCCCTTTTGCAAAGTGGAAGTTTTCTCCTGCACTTATTGGATGTTCTTCTTTTTCATAACCTATAATTCCTTTACCTTCAAGAGCAAAAATAATTGCCTCACCAGGTGCAGCATGTTCAGATAATTCAGTACCTTCATCAAAAGCCATTATTACAAATTTAAAGCTTTCATTTGACACTACATCTAGATTTACTATGCTACCTTCTTGGTATGGAATTAGATCTTTTAGTTTGAAAACTTCTCCCGCTTTAATAAGTTCATTCATAATGTATTCCTCCTTGTCTAATATTATTTCACTAAATACTAATCCTTCTTTTGTGGATATTCCATAATTAGTATTTTTTAAAATAAATATTATTTCATCTTTTTTTAAAGTACTCATCTGTCCTTCAATATTAATCTCTCCAATTCCTCCATTTCCTATTAAAATCACATGTTTTGAATAGGATTCGGCACTAATATCTGTATTTTTACCAAGAGAAAAATAACTTATGGTATTTTCTGATTGGATATTAGACTTTGCGGAAATTGTCAAATAATCTTGAGGTGTATGATCTTTTTCTATTGAAAACATATGTAATAACCATCCTTTCCTTAATAATTTTTCAATAAAAAAAATATGTTAAAAACAATATAAAAATATTACTCCAAATGCCAACCATTTTTGAGTATTATCATTAATAAAAATATTAATATGATATTTATCAAGAATTTCTTGAAGTTCTTTATCAGTAAACTCATATTCTAGATCTTTTGGAGAATATTTTCCTTTTATAATAATATCTCTCTATAACCAATTTATATTAAAAATTATTGTTAAAAATAATTTGACATTTTGAACATTTATACCTAATTATTGTTCCATCAAAAGTTTGTATTCTAGAATGTTCATATATATCATCTGTTTCACCACATTTTGGACATTTAATTTTATTTTTTTCAACCATAGATTAACCTCTTTTTCGTAAAAAAAAAAATAGCACACCAACAATATGTTGATGTGCTAAATATCTCCACTTTTTAATTGAACAAAAAAAAAACTTTGTTCAAAAGTAAATATATAGAAACAAATAATTAAAATTTACTGAACAAAATCTTTATAAATTTTTTCATCCTCATCAGTAATGTTATACTCATTCCTTTCTTGATTAATTTGTACTTGAAGATTTAAAACTTCATCAGATAAACCATCCCTTTCATACAATTTATTAACATGTTTTTGTTTATTTTTTAATTGTATCTTATGAAAAAATCTTTTAATTTTATCAATCATTTTGAAACTCCTGTATTAAATTGTGTATAATATAAATAGAAGTAAATTCTTTAAAACTTCCAATCCTCACATCTTTACCTTTATATCTTAAATAAAAAAGATGTGAATTTTTTGTATAATGTGTTTTAGATCCATCCCATAATGTGTATTTCTTGTGGGAATTACTTATTTTCTGTTTGGTTTCTTCAGTAGATTTGTTTCGTAAATTTTTCATTTTATTATCTACATTTCTTTTTTTATATTCCTCATATTCCTCTGTGCTGTATATTTTTTGTAATCTATACATTACAGTACTATCAGAACAACCTAATTTGTCTGCTATTTCAACAGAATTATAACCCTCATTTGCTAGTTTTAAAATATGATCATTAGATATATTTGGATCAAATCGATTTGTATTTTTAATTCCTTGTGACTGTTTTTGTTTTTTTAATTCATTATATTTCTCTTCACCGAATATTTTCTTTAATCTTCGGTTAATGGTCCTAGGACTACAATGAAACATTTCAGATAACTGTTTAGAATTGTAATCATGGAGGTACAATTCTTTTAATATATCATTAGAAATATCCTGTCGGAACATTCCATGATTCTCATTAGAATTATCTGGAAATTTGTGTGTGCCTCCTTCACATATGTTGAATCCATTAGTTTGCACATTGTATAAATTCATGTATGCAATTTCTAATTCATCTAACTGGTCAGGGTTACAATATTCAATAACTCCAAATTCAAAGGCATCTTCACCATATTTATTAAAACTATTTTGCATGTGATTATTTACATGGCGATTGTTCTTTAAGTCTAGGAAATGTTTTTTATGTCGGCGGTTTATATCTACTGTTTGGCCAATATAAATTTGTTGGGTTTTATTATTTTTTATGTAGTATATTCCACAGTTTTTAATATTAAAACCTCCTTTAATTATGTATATTTATATTGGTTTTAGGATATATATTTTATCCTTTTGTGATTATACAGACAGACGGTTGACTAATACCTTTCAAGTAAGCATCTTGAACTGCAAAACTTCTATCTTGAATAAAACCACATCTACCCCTACCACAATAACCACCAAGACTATTTAATATACGAAGATAACCAGTACTAACATTAATTCTATCAGCCATTTCATAATGTCCGAAGTCTTCAGCATAAGGATCATAAGAAACTCCTCCATTTTGGTATAAAATGTGGAAGAATACTGCTTTATCTTTTCTGCATAATAATTTGGCAATGTTTTTAAACCTTTCATCTCTTGAATTACCGAAGCTGGAGAAGTTTCTCCATTCTACTGATAATTTAATTCCTGTTGTACTTGCTATTTTTGCTATTGCAGTATTTAAGCCTGAATGTCCGGTACCATTGGTTGTACTTCCTGCCCAGCTTGCTATTGTTGTTTCATCAATGTTGGTTATGCCGAATTTTTTGATTGCTTGATGAACACTGTGTGGACCGCACCAGTAATCTGTGCATTGTCCTAATCTATTGCATCCGCTGGATGTGTAGTGTGGGGTGGATGTGTATGGGTTGTTGCAGTTTTTGTTTTTTTCTGCTTCAGTGGTAGTGCCACGAACATGTGCAGAGTCGAATGTGCAGTAGGAGGGTAATTTTTTCTTATTATTATAATAAATTACAATACGTGCAAATTCATAGATGATTAAATCAATAGCAACTTTTTTACCTTTACAGGTTACGTAATTAGGAGTCTGTTTATTTTGTTCTATGTATTTACATAATCTTTGTGCCATATCACTATAATCAGATTTATATATTTTAACATTTAGTTTATTTCCCATAGGATTTTTTGCATTTTCTATATGAAACCCTTTAGAATCTTTATTTTGATGTGTAATTGCATAGGATAATCTATATATCATATGATTTTTATTATATCCAACATTATTGATTTTAAATAAAGTTGGCATTTTTTTATTTTTTTGTACATAATCAGTAATCATTTTAGCTAATTTCACTGCTATATTCATAATTCTCCTCCTTTTAAAATTTTAGAATGTCCACCATAATTCTAAAAATTATTTCTAAATTCCCCATTAAAGCTGTTATTTTAAAGATAAAAAAGAATTTATTAAAAAAATATAATTTGGGCGAACACCCTATTAGAAAAAAAATATTTTTATTCTATGAAAAAAATTCGGTAATTTTGAATTATAAAAATAAGAAAAAAATATAATAAGAGAAATACATCTATAAAAAGTATTCTCTTTTATAAAAAAAGTTATTCAACACTAATACTTAAAATACCAGCATTAGATAAAGAAATAGCAACATCATCTTTCTGAACATAATCAGATAAATCAATATTCCTCTGACCTAATTTCTCAAATCTTTCACTGGTAGCATCCCAAATGTACTCATCGTATTGGTTATCACCAGTATCTTCATTTGGAACAAAGTATAAAGCACCAGCTTCACCTTCTGCAGGTAAAGTCTGAACAATTCTAATATCCCAATCTGCAGTTTGTAAAGCAGAAATATCACTTTCAATAGTAGTTAATTTTGAAGTTAAAGTAGTTTGAGAACCTTCACTACCAAATAAAACATCATCCCCACCATGAGTATGATTAATAGAAGATTTACCATTCAAAAATGTATCTACTTCTGATTCAGTATAATATCTATCATCATGATTATGATTAGCCTCAGCTTTACCGTTTAACAAAGTATCTACTTCTGATTCTGTATAATAAATATCTCCATGAGTATGTCCAGTATCAGATTTACCGCTTAATAAATTATCTACTTCTGATTCCGTATAAAATCTTTCTTTTAACCAACTTAAAAGGTCTATTGTCTTAGCCATAATATATCACACCTTCATTTAAAATTAATAAATATATAGTAAACCAAAATATTCTTTATTAATAAAATATTAACCGACCATCCTCAGTAAAAACAATACCATCCTTAGTAACACATTCTTTAAGATGGTCAGAAATCCTTTCTAATTCTTCATTCTGATTATTAATTACATTACTAAATTCATTAATAATTTCTTGCATCCGACTATAAGAGTCTTCATCTGCAAAAGGAAGATAAATAGAATCAATCAAACCATCCTCTCCATAAATATGAAGACAATGATTATCAATATTCATATGAGTTACAGATTTATCTAACCTATCAAAAATTTCAACAAAAATATCTTTATTATCCCTACATCCGCACTCATTCTTATTAACTTTTGAATAACCTGATTGAATTAAACCAATAGTAACATTATTCGTAGTTAATAGATCTCCACCATATAATGATAATTTAAAATAAGTACCTTTCAAAACATTATTAGGAATAATACAGGATAAATCATCAACAGTTTTACCAAGATGAACATTAGTACGATTACCCCATGAATCAACAAAAATAGCAAATTTATTAATATTGATCCAATCTTCATCTAAATTAAAAATACATTTATAAACATTATGAGTATTATTAACAACTTTATTATTATCTAATCTACTCAAAATATTATTTTTAACAGAAAATTCAAGATTCACAAAAAACATCACCTTTACATTTTATATTTATTGTTTCAAATAAACCCACTCAACACCAATATTAATAAACCCATATTGCCTGAACAGTAGTACCTACCGTTCCTGCAATCGTTGGTACTACCCTTAAACTACCATCACTTGTTACTCTTCCAGCAACATAAGGAGAAGCAGTACCACAAGGAACACTTTTCGATGGTCGATAATCAGATGGAATAATACCAGTTTCTAATGTCATATCACTTGCAGAAGGATAATTATAACTCCTACTATAATGAAAAATAACTAATCGTAGTGTTTCATTAACATACAAAGTACCATATGAACCCAGCGATTGTGTAATCCAACTATGAGTATGATTAGTATTAGATTTATCATTTAAAGCATTAGTAACTACTTTATTCTGCAAAGGATTAGTAGAGGAAGTAGATAAACTACTATCAATAGTAGGTGTATTAGATAAATCATTATAACTACCAGTTTTAGCCACAGTAGATAAAATATTACTATGAGCATTATTATCACTATTATGTTCAACATCTAACTTATCATCTAACAAATCAGAAATTTCTTCTTTCGTATTAAATTTTGTTTTAATCCATTCTAAAAGATTAATTCTTGTTGCCATAAAATATTCACCTTCATTAAAAAAAATTTTAATAATATTAAAAAAGAATTGTTTAATAAAACCAGATAAAATTTACAATTAAATGCGTAGAGTAAGTTCCTGAATAAGTAGTAGATAATGTAATATCTCCTGCAGTTGTAACACTAAGAATAGTATTTTTTGATTGTGGAACTCTTACAACAGATGTGGGTCTATAAGCGGCAGGAATAGCTCCTGTATGCAAAGTTTTATCCCCATTCAAAGAATAATTAGCTCTATTATAATTAAATCTGCAACATCTAAGTGTTGTGTTAATTTTTAAAGTACCATATGATCCAACAGCACGTGAATCCCAAGTTTTCAAATCGTTTTGTAAATTATTAATCATATCTGATAAAATTTTTCCTTGATGAGCAGATAATGATTCACCAGTATATAAATTATCCCTAGTCAAATTATCTATGATTTTTACATGACCATAATTTGATGCGTCTGCAATAATCGTAGAATGTGATTTGGGAACATAGATATCCCCATGATTATGTTCATGTCTAGCAAAATCCGCACTGGAAAACCCATTTAATGTATTAGAATCTATATTTAATTTATCTATTTCACTTTGAAGATTATCAATACTTACAAAATCCTCTGAAAGAGTTTCTATTTGATTTACAAGAGAATTATAATCCTCCTCATTGGTTACCTTAATATTACCAATTCTGTCTCCTTCCTCGGAGTATACAGTTATTTCAGCACCGATAATCTGATTATCTTCTTCATAATAAATTTTAGATTTGAATTCAACCATAATTACCAATCATCCTATTTTGTATTCTATATAATTTTGTTTAATTGTACATTGATGGTCTGTTTTATCTCTTTTTACATAGTAACCTAATGCAATTCCAGTATCTTCAATGTTGGGAGTGTAAACAACCTCTAATTTATCATTTTCTTTTAAAATACAGTTTTGATTAACATCATCAACAATAGGGAATATTAATTGTTTATTAATATAATCTACTGTGAAATCTACATCTTCAAACAATTCAATTTCATTATCCGTATCTTTATTTAATATAACTTGGCGAATAGGATCAACAGGGATACATCTTAAAGATACAGTTCTGGTTTCAACATTTCCATTATCAATAATAAATTGTTCTTTGAAGTAATCTAATATTAAACCTTCTTCAATTAATCCTGTTTCTTCATCTAATCTGCGACCAACTTCATTTAATGTTAAATTTTGAATAAAAACAGGATTATATTTAAAGTATAAACCTCCAACAGGCATTTCATCAATAACATCTTTATCAAAATAAATAATATCATTATCATAATCAACAGTAAAATCAAACCATTCACCATAACCTACCGTAGGTTCATTACTATCAGAAACAGTTTTACATTCATGTATAGGATAAGCAGGACTATTTTTTAAGGCCAATCCTGCTAAAATAGGATTACCTTCATCATCTTCTCCTCCATCAAAACTCATTAAATATTCCACATCATCTAAAACATAAGGTTTAACATAAACATTACTATTAGATTCTTTCAAAGCTTTAAGAACACTAGGATTATCAATCAAATATTCAGCTCTTTTATCATCTTCAACATCAACAATTTCCTCTTCATCTAAAATAAAATTTCCTTCTATATCTTGAACTGTTAAATATGACTCCAAATCAGAAACGGTGATAATATTAAAATGTTCTTTCCTAACTGATTCCTGAATTACTTCAACACTAGCACTAATTTTATCATCTGCAGGACTTAATTCATAAGGAGCATAAACACGACCCCAAATGTTAGCACCTAGCATAGGTGTTAGTTTCGGATTATAAAAATTAGTACGCAAATACATCTGTTTTGCAACATCAGTATTCAAATAAACATATAATTCTTCAATATTAGGAGTTAACCTTGCATCAGAAGTAGTGAATTTAGCTCGGATAAATAAAATATTTGGATAAGGTTCTTCTGTAAAGTATTTATCTGGCCCCACATCAATTCCAGTCCAATCACGCCCATTTGTAGAATATTCAAAATTTAGATTGATATATTCAGAAGAACTACCACCATTGGTTTCACCATCCATTTGACCACCAAGATGGAATGATTTAATAGGATTGCATAAAATCGGTTTTAAATATAAATAATAATCTACTTCAGTATCTCGACCCTCTGAATTATGTAAAATTTTACATTCAAAAGCAAAATCCTGCGGGGTATATTTACCAAAACGATATTCATTTACACTTAAACTATCATCATTTTTACCATACCTTATAAATGTTCTTCCATTATCTTCAGATAAAAATGCATCCCCATCATCATATTTTGTTTTTATACAGTTACGGCCCCATCCTCCAATCCTTGGACAATGAGTTGGGTGTGAAAGAGGACTGAATAAAACTACTGCATAAGTTTCACCTTTTGTAACAATTGCAGGTTTATCAAAAACAATTGAATACCAATCTGGACTAGTTTCTTCAGGATTAAATATTCCTTCTGCCAATGGTTTATTAATAGATAAATAATTTCCCACTTTAGCTTTAGGAAAATACACTTCCTCCCGTGCCATTACATATGTTCCCTTTTTATCTGCTTTATATTTTGAACCTACTTTTTTATAGTGTGTGAATTTATCATATTTACCATTATGAGGGTCAGGTATGTAATCGGGTATTGCTTTTTTGTTTTTGCTATCCCATTTTGATTTTAATACAAATTTTTTTACAGTAGGCCAGATCTGAACATATAATGGACTGCTCCACCTATGTGTAATTTCACCTGTATTTTGTATAGCTAGAGTAATTGATTCCAATAAGCCTTCCTCATCACTTACAGTCTCTTTAAATATAACTTTAAAAGTTTGTGCACGAACAATTGAAGGAATATTGCCATTTTTAACATCTTTAACCCACTCAGGCCTTAAAACATAAGGTTCATTTTTATCATAACCTACATACCAATAACTGTTAATCCCTTGATCTCTACCATGAACTGTACTAGTATCAACAACATTATTTAGAATCGTGTTAGGAATTACAGCTCGATATTTAATTGTTCCATCATTATCTTCATAACTTTCAATTGAAACATCAGTTTTATCATCAATTAAATCAAGATTAGTAAAATCTATCTTTACAACATGTTGTAGAGTATTATTAAAAATAGCTTCATTTTTTTCAGTTAATTGATAACCATATGATTGGTCTTGATTAATACTTTCACTTAAGATACCTCTTTTACGTACTGCTGGAGGAGAAAGATAAGTTAATTTTTCTACTTGTTGTCTTAACCATTCATCATTTTCACAGTTTTGTTGTGCCCATTGTACAGTCGCATATCTTTGTTCACTAAAAGATTGTATACGATTTAAATTTTTATATTTTGGTTTACATTTTTCTGACACGGATTTCACCTTGTTTGAATTATAATTTCCTTTTCAGTTGGATCAGAATCGTAAGTTGTATGTACATACAAATTTTTATTATTCATATCATGATAATATGAACCTTTAAAGCTAGCAACTTCTTGAATACTGTTAACTCTACGATAACCACTATTTGTGTTATTTTCTATTACTCCAACTACTTTATTAGGTTCAACAATATAGAATACAGTCTCAGGATAATCAGTTGTAGCTATCCATCCTGTGTTATGTATAGCGGCTGAGGTTAATTCTATAAAATAATCAATTGTAATATCGCCAATGTTTGAGGTTAAAATGTCTTCAATTTCATTTTTGTTATAAACATCATGAGTTATCAATATGGAATCATTAGCAGCTCCAATTTCAGTAGTACCTAATATTTCTTTTGCTGAGAAATTAGCAGATAAAATAATTTGTTTTTTATCTAAATCTACATTTCTAGTACATTTTTTTCTTAATGTTTCATTACCTAATTGTAAATCATTTTTCTTAGGTAAATTACTACTATTACCTATACATATATATTGTATAGGATTAAATTCTTCATTGATGGCCCTGTTTAAAAAAAATGATTCCCCTAAGAGAGTAATGATATTATTATGATGAATTTTAATTATTTCATTCATGAACATTCCTTGTAGAGGAATATTGAAAGTATAACTTCCTTTTATATTCATACGAATTTAACCTCCTTATTACCTATTTTCATTTTTGAAGAAATCATAATATGATTTGTTTGATTTAACTCTTCAGACTCCATGTTTAAATGAATATATTTTGTTAATGGCATTAGTTTTTGTAATCTTTTCTGAAGACTTGCAGCAGGTTCAGCCTTTATATTTGAAGGAATACTTTTATGATCAAAGAAAATATCATAATTATTTGGGGTCATATAAGGTTCATTATGAAAAATTTTACAATCCCCATTATAAATAGGATATTTTTGGGTATTTAGTTCCTCAATATTTTCTATTTGTTCATTATCTTCTTCTAACTGTTCTTCTATTTCTTCAGACATTCGATTCAACTCCAGCTAGGTTATTAAAATTCATTCTCTCTAATACAATAAATATATCCTCATCGATATATAGATTCGTTAAAGCCCTTTTCATATCTTCTAAATCTAAAGGATATAACTCATCGTTTTCTAAAATGGATTCATCATCATAATTTGATTCAAATCTTGTTAAATATATAACACCATCATCATTATCAAGATAAACATCTAAAATTATATCCGTTAAATCTGCAACTGTACTAAAATCAGATAATGGTTTTTTCTCCATTATAATATTTTCAGAAGAATCTAAACTTACATCTGTGACAAGATACTCTGCAGGTAAATCACTTATTTTAAATGTTGCACCAACATTCCATTTTTTATCAATACTTATTCCATCAAGACTTGTGCATATAACATTAGCACCTATATGTGGAGTGAAAATAAGACTAGCTTCACCATCATTATCTGCTGTTATAATATCTAATAATTGTCCATCATGATAAAAGCGTACATCATCTCCAATATTGTATCCTGTTGCTGTTATTGTAACATCTTCACCATATTTTGTGGTGATATTATCAGCTTCTTTAGTGAGATTTAAATCATATACAGAAGATGTTTCAAAATAAGTTTGTGAACCATTAAATAGTATTGATACTGAATATTCACCAGATTCATGGCCACGTATAGGAAGTATACCTGAGAATTCGCCTTGATTATTTGTTATTGTTTCTATTTCGATATCATCAAAGCTGAAAATTATTTTTTCATTTTTAATGGGTAATTCTTCTTTTGATAAAAAAATTCCATTAATTTTAACATTATCATAATCAGGATAATATTCTGCCTTATCAAATTCCACATTAGTAATTGAAGGTGTTCCACCATGAACTAATACTGTAAGATAATTAGAATATTCTTTATTTGTATTAACATAATCTGCTGATTTACATTCTGTTATAGCACCATTACTATGTAATGATACATCAAGTAAAGATAAAGTTAAATTTTTATTGCCAATAATCTGGAAAAATTTATTAGAAATATTATTTTCTATTACCGCTTCACCGCATCCAAGTATAGTTACATTATTATTTATAATAGCTGCATCTGTAACATTTACATTATTTTTTACAACTACCATATTTCTAACATCTGTAACTTTCTCTAATGCTTTGGACAAACTTTTAAATGGATTGTTTTTTGAACCGTCATTTTCATCATTACCATTTTCTCCATCTACATACCAGTCAGAATTATTACAACCTCTAACATTAATCTCAATAATTTCTTCATCACCTAGTGAAGTGACAAATCTAAAATAATTAACATTATTTTCATCTAATAAATTTGCACCAACAGTATAATCAGATTTAGGCCATTGTCTAGTTAAAATATTATTATTTAAATAAATATCAACGGTAAAGTAATCTGTTAATTCTTCAGCTAAATTATTTAATAATTTGAATCTGAATGTTACTGATGAACCTTTTTTAGGCATATTTGTAGAGGGATTAACAAAAAAATATTTTCCAAGGTTTTTTTCTAAATTGTAAAAACCATCTTTATGTTCCCATTTTTCTTCTGTCCAATCTAAAACTTGTTCTGTTTCTTCATCAAAAGGATGTTTTTCTTCATCAAAAACTCTGAGAAGAAATCTTTCACGGTTAATCATTGAAGCTTTAAGACCATACAATTTCCAAATCTCTAAAACAGGTAAGGGAGTATCATGTAATCGTAATGTATATTCTATAATACGATTCATATAGTGATAATCATCTTCAGTTAATCTATTATTATAAGGAGGTTCAGTATGAGCATAACCGGTAGTTTCAATATATTCTTTTCTTGGAATATTATTTATTTTACCAAACCTATCTAAACTAATATCATGATCATAGATATCACCTAAAATTATATCATTTTCAGGAAATCCTTTTTCTATTACAATTTCATCATAAGTTTCAACTGTAATATGGAAACGGTCTTCAGGAATAATAGGTTTTTCATTATTCTCATTATTCTCATTATTGTCATTGATTATTGATGTGAAAATATTATTATCCATAGTGCTGTCATAAACATAAATGAATAAATCAACATTATCTTCATAATTATACTCCTCTATATATATGAGATTATCATTTTTGTAACATTTAACAGATTTTAAATTAGGATAACTTGCAAAGAAATGAATAAAATAATCATACTCAACATCTTGTTGTTTCCAAATTAAACATCTTTTTTGTAAATGAAAACTTTCATGAATATCAAACAAAGATTGATACAAATCCTGAAACTGAAGATTAGACACTTTTTGAGATTTATAAAAATTACTACCTTCTCTTTTATCTAAAAAATAAGGAAACATATTTAAAAGATTTTTCAAACTATCTTTTGTCATCTTATATCATCTCAATATTAATATTATTCACTTTTCCTAATTCCTCATCAGCAATAGCAACATAATCTTCAGGATATTTAAAAGTAATATTTTTTAATTCAGGAATTTCATTATCTAAAAATACAGCTAATTTATGAGGTATAAAATCTTCACCAATACTTAAACCAGAACACCATTCTCCATTCGTCTTATAACCCTCATCAATAAAAACCTTGATAGCAGAAATAATCTTATTTTTAATATCATCTTTTTCAGTATCAGAATAAGGATTTACCATATCTATATCTACATCTACCATAGCGTAAATATCAATAGGTTTAATCGTAGGAGGAAACATTATAATATCTTCATTCCCTTGTGTGACATTATTTTGCAATTCATTGTATGCTTTATTTAAAAGATAGGATGAACCTGGATCTAAAATTACTTTCATTCTCCCAGTAACATCCCAATTAGGAACCAATTTATAACCATCAATACCATCAAAGCTTGCAAAGTAATACTCATAAGCTTCATTTGAACCTTTTAAATGAATTTTAAACCAATTTTTAATTAATTCCCGATAATCATCATCAGAATATTCATCAGCACCACCACTGCTACCATATTCATTATTACAAATCAAATCATACTCAATATCACTAACAATATTAACAAGTGAACCCGCTAATACTTTAACATCAACACCAGGATTCAAACTTATACATTGAATCGTAGCAGATTTACTCTCCGAAGGAATATACAATTGTTCTACAGTAACATAATTTTTACCATCATCAGTTGAAACAATTATACCTTCATCTATTCTTACATCTTCATTTATTCCAGAATTTTGAAGAGTGAAAGTTACTTCAACACTAGCATGAGTTGCAGGAGGTCTTTCTATCCCTCTTCCTTTACCAAGATTATCTAAATCAATACCTTCAGCCAAATCTAAATCAACACTATTATAAATAGGTGTAGCTCCTTGTTCATAAAAAATACGGAACATATTAGCAATAACAGATTTATCCATCACGTAATAGTTACTAATGTCTTCACGATTATTAATTAATGATGTAAAATTATCTGCTTTACTTATTAACCCTTGATTCACACTATCTTCAAGCATTATTTCAAAGATTTCTTCATAACTTTTTTCCGAATAATTCATATGTTAACACTTCCTTGGACAATCTCATCATTAATTGCAGTAACATTAAAAAAAACATTATAAGAATATGTATCTGAATCTGTTACTTCTATTTCATTTACTTCAAAAACTCTACGCATATTCTCTAAAACTTCAGTAACAAATAATTCAATTTTATATTTAACTATGTCAGATTTATTAGCTTTAATAAGTTCATGTGCACGGCAACCAAAATCCTCATATATATTCATAAAATCTAATTCATTAAACCGTGTCATAATTGCGATACAAATTGCATTAACAAGACTCTCTTTACCAGTGATATTAACATAATCCTGATTTTCAAATTGAATATCCCACCGATTATAGTCATCTGGTTGTAATTTAACATCTTCATTAAGAGTTTTAAAGAATTCATAATCATCAGGATTCTGATTAATATTTAACATAATTTACACCCTTATTTTTTAGATCATTTATAAATCCTTTTTTTTATTAATCTAAATTTCCAGTTGAAATTGAGTTAATAATTTCTTCTTTCAAATCTTCTAACAATTTATCAACTTCATCTTTAGTATAAACATCATCGGAAGATGCATAAGTTACATCTTTAGCATCTTCATCATTTTCAATAACTTTAGTTATAGGTTTATTCTTAGACCTGAATTCAAGACCCCCAACACCAAACTTAATCCAATATTGATTTATACCACCTATAACAGCGAGTTTAACGTTACCGGGTTCAGCAGGATTTAAACCTATCATTTCATCATTTTCATAATATCCTAAAAGAAGATATTCATTAGAATCATCATTAATATCTGCAACAAGACAACGTAACAAACCTCTAGGAAGGATACATGGTTCTTTCATATTTTTACAAAATGTCTTTGTTTCTCCCAATGGTGTGAAAAGATCAATTATAGCTCCTCCGTAACGATGTAGAATTTTACAAATTATTTTTTTATTTGTCTTATCAATCTTTACTTCTGCTTTATTCAGGTAAGGATAAAATTTAGTAACTACTCCTGTCTGTATTTTAACCCCATTAACACTAGTTTTAACTTGGCTTGAAATTTCTTTATTAACAAGTTTTCCTAAACCATTTTCATATGCTTTTAATAATCTTCCTTTCGTTGGAGTAATTTTATCAATTTTCTTCATCTAATATCTCCTCTGTATTAGAATTATCAGTACTTTTTTTAGTATCATTTTTGGTAGGTTTTCCTAAACTTGGAGGATAATCTACAAGAGTAAGATTACAAGTCCATTCTTCCGAGTCATCCTGTGACATCTTAGAAATATACATATAATCATCAATATTAAAACTAGGAAGGTAAACACGAACCCATTGTCCGCCTTTCCATTTTGAATTACCTTTAACTTCAAGTTCTAAAGTTCTACCATTATCTCTTTGTAGTTTTTTCCACTCTCTTCCAATATAATCTTTAAGTATTTTATTTTTATCAGTTTCATCTTTTTTCTGTTTAATATATTCTTCAATTCTCTTATATTCCTTACTATTCTTTTTATATTTAAGTTTAAGTGCTTCATATTTTTTAATATTATTTTTAGCTTCCTTAATCTTATTTTCAATATCTTTATCATTAATAGATATTGATTTAACATTTTCCCCGAAACGTTCAATTAAATCTTCATCTTTTATCTCATAAGTTATTCCCTTATAGTTAATATTTAAAATATTCGGGGTTTGTGGGTTAATATCAGTTATACTAATAGAGTCATAAACTACATCCTGAAATTCTATGATTGATAATTTTGTTGTTGTAGGGTCGGCTATTTTCTGAACATAAACCGTATCTTCACGTACAAAACATTCAATATC
>OMVX01000072.1 GCA_900314605.1 uncultured Methanobrevibacter sp.
AGAAAAAGGACTTTTAACAAGATTTATGTTAAAACTAAATTATTGGAATGTAAATAATGCTAATTAAAATTTATCACACAAGTTTTTGAAAGAGCCAAATTTTCTTATCTATATATATATAAAAATAATAAAAATCATATAATATTAGTAGATATTATTTTATAAAATATTTTTTTAAAAGATTTTAATGGTGTATTATGGCTACATTTGAAGATAAAATAGAGGAAGCTAGATTATTATATGATAACGAACAATTTCATTCAGCTTTAGATATTTATAAACAACTTTATAGGGAAGACCCTAATAATCTTGTAGTAATAAATAATATGGTTTCTACATATGTTAAAATATCAGATTATAATCAGGCAATTAAATATGCAAATATATTCTTAGATATAGATTCTAAAAATATTAATGTTTTATATTCCAAAACCGTTTCACTTTTAAATCTTAAAAGATTTGATGAGGCTCTTGAAACTATAAATAAAGTTATAGAGATTAATCCTTCTGATTTAAATTCATATACATTCAAATATAAAATTTTAAATGCTTTAAATAGGGAGGAAGATAAAAAAGTATTTTTCAGAGATTTAAAAAATAATAATCCTAGAAACTTTGCTCGTTTAATTATAGTTCTTGGTTTTTTAAAAGAACAAGGAGATCAAATTACCTTAAAAGAATTTGATAATATGTCTGAGATCAAAATTAAAGATAAGGTTAATGAGATTGTTGAGGATTTCTCATTTTTATATATGGATACTAAATATCCTTTTGTTGAATATAGACAAGAATTATTAATTTACTTTTTAAATAATCTTTTAGAAAATAATCCTATACTTGTTGAAGCATTAGACTTAATAAAAAATGATGATTATGAAACTGCACTTGTAAAAGTAGATAGTTTACTTGATGCAAATATTGAATTAGATAGTCAAATTGAGGATGATTCAATAGATTTAAGTTATGAAGCTAAAAATAAGGATTTATTAATTTATAAATCTGTGATTTTATTTAATTTAAATGATGAGAAAGATGCATTAAACATTATTAATCAGTTACTTAAAATAGATAAAAATAGTTTAGAGTTATATTCTATTAGAGGAATAATTCAGTCTAGTTTAGGGAATTATAATAATGCTTCAAGATCTTTTAAAAAAGCTATAGATATTGATGATGAGATACCAGATTTATGGATACTATACATTTATTCTTTATCTTTAAATGATAATATTGATAAGGCAATAAAAGAAAACCAAAAGGCTTTAGAATCTATTCCAGAGAATGAAAAATTAATGAATATCTTTAAAGAAGCAGGATTGAAAAATTAGCTTTTATATCATTATTTTTTTTAATAGTTCATTAATAATTTTTAATTTTAATAAAAATTAATTAAATAAATTAAGGTATTTTTATGGAAAGTTTAACAGAAAAATTCAATAATGCTGATTCCTTATATCATAAAGGTAATTTTGAGAAAGCATTAGATATTTATCTTTACCTTTATAATGAAGATTTTAGGACAATGGAGGTCTTAGAAAAGATTGTATGGATATATTTTAATAATTATGATTTTGATAATGCAGAAAAATATATTGAAATATATTTATCAAAAGACCCTGAAAATCTAGATATTTTATCTGCAAAGGTATCTATATTATTTAAAAATCAGCAGTTTGATGAGGCCTTAATTATTTCAAATAAAATGATTGATATAAATCCAAACTCACAGATGGGATATTCTTTTAAATTATCCTTACTTTCAATTTTACATAGAGATTCTGAAAGGGAAGAATTAATTAAAATCTTAAAAACAGAAAATGAAGATTTATACAATAATATAAACTTTTTTGAAAATATCAATCAGAGTACTTTTCAAAATAACTCCTCATTTAATGATTTTTATTATAATGTTGAAAAACAAAAAACTAATAAATCTGAAAACCCTATAGAGGATTTTTTTGATGAAATGACATGGGAAATAACTAAAACTAATGATGATTTAGCATTATATAATTTTTTAATATCAGATAAAAATGATAAAAACGATGAATTTAATGCATTAGTATCTAAAGCTAAAGATTTTGCAGATGAAGGAAAATATAATAATGCTTTAGAATATATTAATTGGGCTTTAGAATTTTATCCTAATAATATTGAAACATTAATATTTAAAACATCTATATTAATTGATCTTGAAGAATATAATCAAGGATTATCTACAATAGATTTGGTTTTACAATTAAACAAAAGAAACATAAAAGGAATACTCATTAAAGGACTTATATATATTAAATTAGAAGAATACTCTCTTGCACAGAAATTATTTAAAACTACACTAAATAAAGTAGAAGATAATATTTTAATATGGAGACATTATTATATGTCTTTTGCTATAGAGGGAAATATAGAACATGGACTGGAAATATGTAAAAAAGCTATTAGTAAATTTCCACAGGATAAAGACCTCTACAGAGACAAACATTATTTTGAAAAAATCTTAAAAAATAATAAATCCTATAAAAATTCAAAAGATAATTTAGAATCTAATTCTCACAATATAAAAGATAGTGCAAATTTACAAAATAATGATAACAAAGAAAATAATCATACAGAATCTGGAGATAGTCAAGAGGATTTGACTATATCAGATGTTAAAATTAAAAACACTAAAAAAAGAGCAAAAAGAAATAATAATAAAAATAATAAAAAAGAAGATTTGGATAAATCCCAGTTTAGTTTAGATGACTTTTTTTAGTATTAGCCCTCCTTTTTTTCACATCAAATGTATTTTTTTTAAGCACTACTATTAAGAGATAGTTTATAGTCTTTAAGTGTATATAAACAGATTGGTAAAGATAGTAGTGTAATAATTGCGGCGACTATATATAATTGACCGTAACCTGTAGCTTTAGATGCAAAACAACCTAAAAATGCAGGTCCAAATCCTATTGTTACATCACAGAACATCATAAATGTGGATATAGCATAAGTTTTACGATAAGAAGGTGATTTTCTAGTAATAATAGCTGTACATGCAGAACTAAATGTTCCAAATCCAAGTGAAACAAGTATTGCACATAATATAATAGTCACAGGTGATGGTATTAATGCGATTATTAATAATCCAATAGTTTGGGAAATAATTCCAACAATACATACAATTTTATCTCCTCCCCTATCCTGCAAGCGACCGGCCATTGGTCTGGTAATAAGTAGACAAATTGAATATATTATGAAAAACCATGAAAAGGTACTTTCTAAATGAAGCTGACTAGCATATAATCTGTGGAATGATAATAATGATACGAAACCAAGTGCTGTAAGTGCTGTAAATAATGAAACCCCAATTGCACCTTTTTCTAAAACCTTATCAATACCTTTATATACTTTAGGTTTTGGTATAAATCTTTTATTATATTTATTAACATCTATTAAAAGTATTAAGATTACAGGTATAAATGCGAATAAACATGCAATTGCAAAACAGGCATGGGAACCTAATTTATCAAATATTAATCCTCCAAAAGAAGGACCAATACCGATTGCTATAGTTGTTCCAATCATATAAAATCCAAAAGCTTCTGAAAAACGACTTTTAGGCATAATAGATGTAGCTATTGTTGCAATTCCATTTATTGTTGCTCCAAAACCTATACCATGAATAAATCTAACAATAATTAGTAAATATACATTGTCTACAAAAAAATATAGGAAACATGCTAAAACATGAATACTCATAAAAGTTAGTGTAATTTTTTTCCATCCTACACGTTGCAATGCATTTCCAGAGTATAATCTAGAGCAAAGCCCTCCAAAAACATAGATTCCTGAAACTAAACCTGCTAAGGATGCAGTTGATCCCATAGTTGTTGCATGTTGAGTTATTGTTGACATTAATGTGTACATTACAAGAGCTGAAAATAATAATGCTCCGGTAATAAGGAAAAAGTCTCTTGTAAAAATCTTCTCATTATTATTTTTATTTTCATTTATCATAAAGTTAAATTAATTACTATTATTTAAATATTTATCCTTTTTATTGTAAAATTATTAAATTTTTATTATTTTTGTTTAAGAATTTCAATTATTTTTTTTTAATATGTTTCTTCGAATTAGATTTATTTATTTCTCTTATTTTTTAATTTTTAAAAAAAATATTAATGATTGTTAAAACCTATTATTTTAAATTCTTGAATTATTGATTCAAATTATTTTTTAATAAAAAATTTAATTAAAATTCAATTAAAAAAATGTTTAAAAGAAAAAATAGTATACTTTATTATTTAAAGCTTAAACAAAATAAAATAATAGAAAAATTTTAAGTTTGGCTTGATATTTTAAAATTATTGTTTTTAAGTGCATATAAACAGATTGGTAAAGCAAGTAATGTAATAATTGCAGCTATTATATATAATTGGGCATATCCTGTGGCTTCAGAGACAAAACAACCTAATAGTGCAGGTCCAAATCCTATTGTTCCATCACAAAACATCATGAATGTGGATACAGCATAAGACCTTCTGTTTTCCGGCGTATTTCTAGTGATAATTGCTGTACCTGCAGAGCTTAATGTTCCAAATCCAAGTGAAGCACATATTGCACAAATTATAACTGTAATACTTGTAGGTACTAATCCAATTAATAATAGTCCAATAGTTTGAGCAATTATTCCTACAACACAGACAATTTTATCTTTTCCATTATCCTGCAAGCGACCTGCAACTGGTCTTGAAATTAATAAACAAATTGCATATATTATGAAAAACCATGCAAATGTACTTTGTAGATTAATTTGAATTGCATATAATTTATGAAATGATAATAAAGATACAAATCCAAGGGCAGTTAGTGCTGTAAATATAGATACTCCAATGGCACTAGGTTCCAATACTTTTTTAATACCTTTACAGTTTTCATCTTCATGTTTATTTCTTTTATGGTCATATTTATCAATATTGATTAATAGTATACAGATTAATGCCATAAATGCAAATATACCGGCAGTTATAAAACAGAATTGAGGGCCTAAATTATCATATACCATTTCCCCAATAAAAGGACCAAGACCTACAGCTATTGTTGTTCCAATCATAAAATATCCAAATGCCTCAGAAAAACGTTTTTTAGGCATAATTGCAGTAGCTATTGTTGTAATTCCATTAGCTGCTGCTCCAAAACCTATACCATGTATGAATCTAACAATAATTAGTAAAGTTACATTGTTTGCAATAAAATATAAAAAACAAGCAAAAAAGTGTATAAACATAAAGATTACTGTTATTTTTTTCCATCCAATTTGCTCTAATGCATTACCTGAGTATATTCTAGAACAGAGTCCACCAAAAACATATATTCCAGAAACAAGTCCAGCTATAGATGCAGTTGATCCCATTTTAGTTGAATATTCTGTTACTGTAGACATCAATGCATACATTACAAGTGCTGAAAATAGTAATGCTCCAAAAATTAGGAAAAATTCTTTTGTAAATATTTTTTCATTTAATTTATCTGTCATTTTCATCACTTTTAATAATTAAGATTATTTTTTTTCAATTTCTTCTTTTAAATGTTTTATTTCTTCTTCATATCTTTTTAAAGATGTTTTTAGCCCTTTTATTTCACTTTTAGTGTCAAATGGTCTTTCTGAAGCATCCTTTTTAATCTCAGCAACTATCATTCCAAATAGCATTACTCCCATCAATCCTCCAAATATCATTGGAAGATAGATTTTAAATACCATAGGAACTGCAAATGTTGCAGGCTTCATTAGAATAATAATCAACATATCCAATCCAATTAATAAAAACACCAATATAGCAGATTGGAAAATTTTTAAAATTTTCCTGCCGTTCCAGATATATATTACACTTGCAATGATTCCACAAATAATTGTTGAAAACACATAATAAAGAGTATTTATTCCACTGTTACTCAATATGGTTAAAGAGGAGATTATTGCTGTAGGAATTCCGATTATCGGACCTCCAAATAGCCCCGAAATCATCACGGTCATTATCCGTATGTCTCCATCAAACTTATCAAGCGGCATTATAATCATTGTGGATAATAATCCTAAAATCATAAAGATAATCATACATTTTAGCTGGTCTTTTATAGTATATTCATTGATGATAAGGGCTTTGAAACTTTTAAATCGGGACACTACAATTAAAACCAATAATATTATTGCTAAAAGATTCACCATACTCACATATGGGAATAAATTAACTGATTTATTTATTTGAGCGTAAAAACAAGCCATTGAAAGGCTTAAAAGACCAAATATCAATAAATAACCTATTTCATATGATGATTTGTCTCCTAATGAAATCACATAAGGCAATCTTGAGGTTATGAACGCAAAAAAAATCAATACAGATGAGATTGTAAAAAATAATGGCCCTTCTTTGAAAATATAGTTAAATTTACTTATATTGAAATTAAACCCACTTGTATTATAAGTAAACAAAAAATACCATAATAGAATATTAGATAAAAATAAGACTATAAATACTGTAAGAATCTTTTTATCTATATTCATTTTCATATCTTTCATAAGATTAACACCTAATACTATTTTATGAAAAATTATTATAAAAATTTTATCTATATATTTCAAGAATGAATATAAATAATAACCATTATAATATGTAATCACATGAATATTTATCTTTTTAATAATGATATTAAGGCTTTGTCATTTTGTTAGTTGGGATTTTATTTTTTTCATCCATCCATTTTTTCTGTTGAAAATTTGGTTAAATATGCCTTGTTCTGTTCTAAATCT